>JBGSSS010000042.1:0-11966 GCA_041736895.1 Pirellulales bacterium | reverse complement strand
ATTTCGAGCAGGACCCAGACCGAGAAGCACTGGCAGAGCCAGTGGCACCCCCAACAAGTCACCACACCTCACATAAAGTTTTTATTCGCAGGAAGATCGCATGGCTCGTACGACTGGTCCCGTTTGCCGCCTTTGCCGCCGTGACGGCTTGAAGTTGTTCCTCAAGGGAACTCGCTGTGACACGCCGAAGTGCGCGTTCGAACGCCGCGACGTTCCGCCGGGCATGCACGGCACCCGCCGGAGCAAGATGACCGATTACGGGCTGCACCTTCGCGAAAAGCAAAAGGTCAAGCATTACTACGGCGTCCTCGAACGTCAGTTCCGCGGTTACTTTGCCCGCGCCAACAAGGGCAAGGGGAACACCGGCGAAGCGCTGATGAGCCTGCTGGAACGCCGTTTGGACAACATTGTCCATCGTTTGGGCTTCGGTCAATCGCGGGCTCAAGCTCGCCAGTTGATCACCCACGGCCACATCACGGTGAACGGCAAGAAGCTCGACATCGCGAGTTACCTGGTCAAGGCGGGCGACGTGATCCGCGTGAAGAACCGGGTGAAGAGTCTGCAAGCCGTGACGTTGAACCTACAAGACAATCCGCGTCAGATTCCGGACTTTCTGACCCGTGCCGAAGGGGCGATCCCTGAGGGCCGCGTCACTCGTCTGCCGGCTGCCGACGACGTGTCGATTCCGGTTCAAGCGAACCTGATCATCGAGTTATGCTCGAAGTAACGGAGCAGCAACTTCAAATCATTTTGCCACGCGGGAGTGTGTGGCAGTGCCGTTCATTATCGACCGGCGATATTCCGTGAAGGATCGCAGCAGGAATAAAAGAAAAATTCAGGCTCGCGTGTCCCAGCTGTGGGACTAGTGCGAGCCAAAAACGGATGAATGCCAGTGTTATGGGATTTGGCAAGGCGATGCCGAATCCGCTCAACATTCATCTCAGGTTGGTTGTTTCGCCGTTGCGATCATTCGCTCGGAGGGTTTTGTATGCACATTCGTTGGCGTGGTTTTGAGCTTCCCAGTGCGCTCGTATGCGATGCGAAGTCGTTGACTTCGACCTATGGCAAGTTCGTTGCGGAACCGTTCGAGCGTGGCTTTGGTGTCACTATTGGCAACAGTCTCCGCCGGATTTTGCTCGGCAGCCTCGAGGGGAGTGCCATCACCCAGATCAAGATTCAAGGGGCTCAGCACGAGTTCACGAATCTGCCCGGCGTGGTCGAGGACATGACCGATGTGGTCCTCAACATCAAGTCGCTGGTCGTCAAGAACTACACTGACTCGACCAAGGTCATTCGCTTCGAAAAGAACAAGCGCGGCGTGGTCACCGGCGGCGATGTCATCACCGATGACACCGTCGAAGTCATCAACAAGAACCACGTCGTCGCCACACTGACCGACGATGTGCCGTTCGAAATCGAAATGGTCGTCGAAAACGGCCGCGGCTATGTCGCCGCCACCGAACAAGGCGACGTGATCCAAGAAATCGGGATCATCCCGCTCGACGCCGTGTACAGTCCGGTCACTCGCGTCCGTTACGAGATCGAAGAAACCCGCGTCGGTCAACAGACCAATTACGACAAGCTCACGCTCGAGATTTGGACCAACGGTTCGATCGGTCCCGAGATGGCGCTGGTCGAAGCGGCCAAGATTCTCCGCAAGCACCTCAATCCGTTCGTCCAATACAGCGAACTCGGCTCGCGGGTCACGAGCGCGGCTCGCTCGACCGGCGTGACGCAAATTGATCCTTCGATCGAAGCCAAGCTGAACATGAGCCTGGCCGAGTTGAAGCTGTCGGTTCGCGCGACGAACTGCTTGGAAAGCGAAAACATCAACACGGTCCGCGACCTCGTGGTCCGGAACGAAGACCAACTGCTCGAGGTTCGCAACTTTGGCGAAACCACGCTGCGTGAAGTCCGCGAAAAACTGACTGAACTCGGCCTCCGGCTCGGCATGCGTTTGCCGTCGACCGTGAGTGCGTAGTTCGTGATTGACATTTGGATCGTGCCTTGCCCATGCAACTCATGGGCAAGGCACGAAAAACCTAGAACCCTTTTTTGAACGTTACCTGGTGAGTTATGCGTCATCGTCGTAAAGGCCGTATCCTGGGCCGTAGTCCGAGTCACCAACGCGCGCTGCTCAAGAACATCGCGGCCGCGCTGTTCCTGACCGAAGCCGAATGGGAAGATGGCGAAGTCGGCAAGCCCAAGGTCGCCGGCCGCATCATCACGACCCTGCCCAAGGCCAAGGAAGCCCGTCCCGTGGTCGAGCGTTGCATCACTCTTGCTCGCCGCAGTGCCGGCGCCGCGGACAAGGCTCGTCCGTTCGCACCGCCAACGGGCAACGATGGCAGCATCGACCGCCGCAGCGAAGCGTACAAGACCTGGCGCAAGAGCGACGACTACAAGAAGTGGGCTGCCGCGATCGCCCCGGAAGTCAACGCCCGACGCCGCATCATCACGCTGCTGGGCAATGACAAGAAGGCGGCTCGCCTCTGTGTCGAAGTCGTCGCTCCACGGTTCGCTGACCGCAACGGTGGTTACACTCGGATTCTCAAGATGGCGATGCCCCGCCTCGGCGACGCCGGCGCTCGGGCGATCCTGGAATTCGTCGGCAAGAACGACCGCGTCAAAGCCGGTGCGGGCGCCGCTCCGACGGTTGAAGCGTAGTCGCATATTGCGAATTGAAAGCAATTCAAAAACTCCCGAGCAAACGCTCGGGAGTTTTTTCGTAGGTGCGGCTGTGCCGCACCGTGAACAAACGCTCCAACTCCAGAAACGGTCGCAGTCAAAGCCGCTCGGCCTGCGAGACTGCAATTGCCGGCAGCGTCTTTTCACAGCCCGGCACAGCCGGGCCTAATGCTAGCACGTTCTCTCTTGCTGCAAGCACAGTTCCGCTCTATTCTGGCCGCGAAGATTTGTCCTTCTCCGGCGAGCGGCTATGCGCGGAACCTTTCCACGAGCGTGTCTACGAATGGCGATGATGCCGTGCGCGCTTGCGCTCTTGCTCTTCGCCGGCTGCACGTTTCTGAACTCGTCCGCGCCTGTTGGCAACAAGTCACCGCTACGGCCGTTCGAACCGAGCGAGCATCAAGCGGCTCTCGAAATCACGACGCTGCACCTGCCAAAACAAACACCCGAACAGCGCGATCAACTTTGGTCCGGCATCGACGAGTTGGCAATTGATCCAGAACTGCGGCGGCAATTAGCGCTCAATGGGTTTCGAGTCGGCATTCTCCGCGGCTCGAATCCGTCCGTGCTCGAGGAAATGATCACCGCTCAGCTCACGGGCAGCGAACTATCGCATGTCAAGCCGATCAAGCTTTCGGCGGAGAGCGAACCCGCGGAAAACAAAACTCAGAATAAAGACGAGGCCAAGCAGCCGACGCCGGGCGACCTGCGCGAGGAGACGCCAACCGCCGCACCGGCCAAGAGCGTCGCGGAGAAAGACGAAAAAGAAGAGGTCGAGAAAGAAACGTTTGGCGTGGTGAAACCCAAGCGACTCGCCGCGCGCGAGCCGGGCGTTCGCACGCACACGATTTACTTGCAAAAGGATCAACCGGTCGAATTGCAAACCGGCGGCCTGCACCAGCAATGGCCGCTGCTTTGGAATCATGGCGGCCAACTCCAGGGGAAGACGCTTCTTGGGGCGCAGGGCGTCTGGCAAGTTCGTGCCCGCCAGCGCAATAACGGACTGCTGCTCAAGCTATCGCCCGAGATTCAGCACGGCGTCGCCAAGATGGAATGGGTTGGCGAAGACGGCGTCATTCGCCAAGAGTTCCGCAAGCCAAAGGAGCAGTTCGCAACGCTCGCGCTCGAGACACAACTGCAGCCTGGTCAGGCGTTGGTCTTGGTTCCGAATGCCGATCGCCCCGGCAGCATGGGACAGTACTTCCTCGGCCATCGGACGGGCGAAGAGTTGCAACCGCGGTTGTTGCTTGTCCGCGTTGCGCGGGCAGGAACGGATGAGCTGCTCAAGTAGGTGCGGCTGTGCCGCACAAAGAGCAAATTCTCCAATACAAAAACATTCCGCGGGCCAAGTCGCTTGGCCAGCGAGACGGAATCTGCCGGCAACGTCTAGCGTTTGCCCGGCACAGCCGGGCCTAGGAAATTCGGCCCTACTATTCCGTTAGCTTCTGCAAATTGGACCGCAGCATTTGGGCAAACGCATGGCGAGCAGCCCCTTTGATCGGCTCGTCGAATGACGTAAAATGGTGGCCCGGCGTGCTGTTTCCGCTCGTCCGTTGACTCATCCTTTTGATTTGGAGATCGTGGCTATGCCTTTGGTTCCCATGCGTATTTTATTGGATCACGCTGCCGAACATAACTACGGCTTGGCCGCGTTCAACGTCAACAACATGGAACAGATCCAGTCGATCATGGAAGCGGCCAAGGAGACCGACTCGCCCGTGATCGTCCAAGCCAGCCGCGGCGCGCGGAGCTACTCGCAGGACAACTACCTGCGCCATCTCATGTTGGCCGCCGCCGAGCTGTATCCGAACATCCCCATGGCAATGCACCAGGATCACGGCAATAGCGTCAAGAACTGCGAAAGCGCGATCGATAACGGCTTCACCAGCGTCATGATGGACGGCAGCTTGTCCGAAGATGGCAAGACTCCGGCCGACTATGATTACAACGTCAGTGTCACGGCTGCGGTTGTGAAGCTGGCTCATGCCCGCGGTGTGAGCGTCGAAGGGGAGCTCGGCTGCCTGGGCTCGCTCGAGCATGGCGAAGGAGAACAAGAAGACGGCCACGGCGCTGTCGGCAAGCTGAGCCACGACCAACTCCTGACCGATCCGGACGAAGCCAAACGTTTCGTCGCCGCGACGGGCGTCGATGCCCTCGCCGTTGCGATCGGCACCAGCCACGGCGCGTACAAATTCACCCGCAAACCGGACGGTGAAGTCCTCGCCATGAAGCAGATCGAAGCGATTCACAAGATCCTGCCGAACTGCCACTTGGTCATGCACGGCTCGTCGAGTGTGCCGCAAGAGTTGCAAGACATCATCAACCAGAACGGCGGCAAGATGCCGCAAACCTGGGGCGTGCCGGTCGAAGAAATCCAACGCGGCATCAAGCACGGCGTCCGCAAGATCAACGTCGACACCGACAACCGCATGGCGATTACCGGCGCGATTCGCAAGGTGTTGTTCAACCACCCGGACAAGTTCGACCCGCGCGATTACCTGAAGCCCGCCCGCGACGCGATGAAGAAGGTCTGTGCCGAGCGCATGGTCCAATTCGGCCAAGCCGGGAACGCCGGCAAGATCAAGTGTATCACGCTGGAACAAATGGCGGCTCGGTACGCCAAGGCGTAAGTTAGTGCTATTCAGTACAACCTGATTATCTTCTAAGCCCACCGGCTTCACGCTGGTGGGTTTTTTCGTCCCAGAAATGGAACTTGCTAGCACAAATACTCCCGCATGAACTCTGTTTTGAATCACTCGTAAGTAAAGGCAAGCTTGCATTGCCCCTCTCTCCCAATCCCGATACAATTCCGCACCGCAATTTCGCGGGCCTGCGCGCGAATTGCGCGCTGGCGATGAATGACTGTACCGTGTCAAGGATGACCGACGATGAAAGCAACCGCGCACCCTCTGCCGACTGGCGTGATGAGTCCGTTTGATCAGATTCGCTACGCGCGCGAAGTGATCCTGCTGGAATCGCAAGCGCTCGAACTCATCACGACGCGCTTAGATACCGAATTCTGCCGCGCGGCGGACACGGTCTTCTCCTGCCAGGGCAATATCATCGTGAGCGGCATCGGCAAGGCTGGGCTCATTGGGCAAAAGCTGACCGCGACGTTCGCCTCGACCGGAACCAAGGCGCATTACCTTCATCCGGCCGAAGCGATTCACGGCGATCTGGGCCGCGTCGATTCGCGAGATATCGTTCTGATGCTTTCGCAGAGCGGCGAAACCGAAGAGGTGACGCGCATCTTGCCTAGCCTCCGCTCCGCCGAAGTCCCGATCCTTGCCATCACCGCGCGGCGCAGTAGCACCTTGGGCAAAGCCGCGGCGATTGTGCTGGAACTCGGCCCGCTGCGCGAAGCGTGTGCTCTGGGCGTCGCGCCGAGCACCTCGACCACGGCAATGCTCGCGCTGGGCGATGCGTTGGCGCTGGTGGTGAGCCGGATGCGCGCCTTTTCGCACGAAGATTTTCATCGCTTTCATCCCGGCGGAGCGCTCGGCCGGAAACTAGCCAAGGTCGAAGACGCGATGCGTCCGCTTGATGACTGCCGCGTGACCCGCTGCGGGCAGACAGTGCGCGAGATTTTCGCGACCACGCGCATGCCACGCCGCCGTACGGGCGCGATCATGATCGTCGATCCCCAGGGCATTCTCCGCGGGATTTTCACTGATAGCGACTTGGCTCGTTTGTTCGAGTCGCGGCGCGATGACCTGCTCGATCAATCGATTCGCGAAGTGATGACCAAACGCCCGCGCAGTGTGCCGCTCGGCGCAATGCTCTCGGACGCCCTTGAAATTCTGGCCGAACGCAAAATCAGCGAACTACCTGTCGTCGACGACGATGGACGACCCGTCGGGATGATCGACATCACCGACGTGTTGGGGCTATTCCCTGAACAAGTGCGCCAAACGATCGGCGAGCGAACGCTCGCGGTGTCGAGCGGCGACGCGTTGCATTCGACGGTCATTACTTCGCCGCTGCCGATTTCGCTGCCAACACCGCACTTTGCTGCTCAACAAGAAACTCTGGCAGTTCAATTCGGCGGCGGGTCGAGTTGGATCAGCTCGGCGTATGCTGCCCCGGTCAACATTGCGGCGCAAGATCAACAAACGGCCAGCGAAGTTCCGATCCACGCTCCGATCCCTCGTCCGAATGCGCGGTTTTTCGGTAGTCCCAACTCGAATCATGTCCATGGTTAATAATTCTCCTGCCTTCTCTGTGCTGCTCTGAATTTCCTCCGTCTCTCCGTGTTTTGCATTTAATGCTTCCTCAACTTGCTCAGCGAATTGAACTGTTGCTCTCGGACGTCGATGGCGTCTTGACCGATGGCGGCGTGATCTTTGACAACCAAGGCGTCGAAAGCAAGCGTTTTCACATCCGCGACGGCCTCGGGATCAAGCTCTGGCAGCAAGCAGGGCATCGCTTTGGACTCGTCACCGGCCGCGCGTCGCAGATCGTCCGCATCCGCGCCACCGAACTCGGCATCGATCTAGTGCGTCAAGGCGTCGAAGACAAACTGACCATGGTTCATCAATTGCTCAGCGAACTCGGGTTGCGGCCGGATCAAGTCGCCTACATCGGCGACGACCTGCCGGACTTGCCCGTGCTCAAAATCGTCGGCCTGCCAATCGCGCCGGCCGATGCCTGCCGCGAAGTTCGCGCCGCGGCGAAGCTCATCACCCAACTCCCCGGCGGGCATGGCGCATTGCGCGAAGCTATCGAAGCCATGCTCCAAGCCCAAGGACGATGGGAGTTGCTGATCCGCAAGTACGGCGGTTAATTGCTAAGCGGCAAGCCAATGGGTACTCGCTGATTCATTCAATCGAATTTTTTGAACACAGCATTTTCTCTTCTCCAATCCCGAACCCCAAACCCCCATTTCCTCGCAGCTCGTGACTCCCCGCTTCCGCTACACCACCGCGAGTCTTATCATCGTCGGCGCACTGTTCGCGCTGTATCGATTCACGCTCGCGCCGTGGATCGAGCCGCAGTGGGAGTTGCCGTCGGTCGCGCAGTCGCCGGGGGGGATCTCCGACAATCCGCCTTCGAACTATGATCGTTTGGAAGATTTTCAATTGCTCTTTCCCGAAGGTTCGTGGGAACGCGATCGGCCGATCATTCTCGAAAGCGAAGGGGCCAAGTTCCTGCTGAGCGACTACGAGAACCTCCGCGATGGCCGCGTCCGGTTGTCGCGTTGCTCGATCATTTTTCTGCCCGACGGCGAAGTGGACTTCGCCAACCCGCAAAAGCGGTTGGTGATTATGCAAGCTCCGGAAGGGGCCGTGCTCGAATTCGACAAACCGATCGACCTGGCCTCGTTCAAAGTTGGGCGGCTCATCGGCGGGCAACTCAACGGCCGCGTCGAAATTCGCGGCACGCCGAGCAAGCCCGGGGCGAACGACGCGCTGCATGTCCTGACGCGCGACGTGCAGACCAACGAAGAACGGCTCTGGACGCCGCATCCTGTTGTCGCACAACTCGGACCTCATCAATTGAATGGCACCGAGATGAACATCCGCTGGCTCCCGGCGGCATCGAATGGGATGAAACGCAAAGGGCCGAGCGTCGGCGGGATCGAATCGTTTGAACTCGTTCGCGATGTTCGCATGATGCTGCAACCCGGCGCTGGAGGCTTGTTGCCCGGCGATCGCGCGGCCGACGTTGATCTGAAAAAACCGGTGGCACCGCAACCTCCCATCGAAGTGCGCTGCGCCGGTCCGTTCGAGTTTCTCCTCTTTGATCGCTACGCGACCTTCGAAGAACAAGTCATTGTCCTGCGCATGTTTCCCAACGGCATGACCGATCGCTTGACCGGCGACTTGCTCAAGATCGATTTCCAACCACGCGCCGAAGCCGCGAAGCCAGCGCAGACTCCGCTGGAACCTCTGCCGGGTGTGACACGCGTTGGTGAAACAGCGGCTGCTCCTGCGGAAAAAGCTTCGAATCGCGCGCCGTCGCTCGAGCCGCGCAAGCTCACGGTCAAAGGAAAGCCGGTTCAGGTTCGTGCGCCATCGAGCCAAGTCCAACTCGATGCCGAGTACCTCGAATACGATCTCGTCACGGGCCGCCTGATGCTTGATGGCGAGCGTGAGATTCATCTGAAGCAAAAAGAAAACGAGTATCACGGACGCACTGTTAGCTACGAACCAAGCGCGAACAAAGACGGCGGACTCGGACGCCTCGCCGCGACGGGACCAGGTTGGCTGCGCAGCGTCGGCACTGATCCACGCCGCGGCACGCTCGAAGTCGCGTTCGAAACGTCGCTCAAAATGCGGCCGCACGAAGCGAATCAAGTCATCTCGGTCATCGGCAAGGCCCGCGTTCAATCGCCCGCGATGGGCGAGATCTCGGGCGACGAACTGCATCTCTGGCTGCTGGAATTGCCGCGCGATCCGAACAAACCTGCACGAACTCGTGGGAGTGGCGACCTGCTCGGCAGCGGCACGGCCAATGCTTTGCCCGATCGCTTGCTCGCGACCGGACCCGTGCAATTTCAAACGCCGCAGCTCTCCGGTGACACCAAACGCTTGGAAATCTGGTTCGATCCTCAGGGCATGATCGCCGCCCAGCAATCGGGCCAGGCCGGCGCTGCCGCGCGAGTGGTGCAATTGCGCACAGCCGGTTCGAGCAACGAAGCCAACATGCCATCGCTCGCCGCCGAGTCGCCCGCTCGCTCGCCGTTTTCGGTGAATGGCGCGGAGCAAGGTCGCGACCTGCCGAACAACGGCGCGGCCAACACGCCGCCCGTCAATCCGCGTAAGTACCGCGTCGTCGGCGACCTGATCCGGGCGCAATTGAAAGTCCGCGCCGGGCAGCAAACGCTCGAAGACCTGACCATCGACGGCAAACTCGATTTCAAGGAACTGGCCGCCGAAGAAGGAAAGCCGAACCCGTTGTCGGTCCTCGGCGATCACCTCGAAATCCTGCAAGCCAGCACCCCGACCACGCAAGTCACCGTCACCGGCAAGCCGGCCAAGATCAATGCCCAAGGCCTCGAAACGGCCGGCGAGACGATCCGCATGGATCGCAAACAGAACCGCGTTTGGGTCGAAGGGGCAGGGCGGTTGAACTTGCCTGAAGGCGCGCCCCGGCCGAATCAAACGGGCCAAGCTCCCGGTGCGGCCGGCAATCCGCTCGCGCGCCCCAGCGGCCCGGTGACGATCGACTTTGCCGAAGGGATGAACTTCGACGGCCAGTTCATCACGATCCGCCGCGACGTGCTGGTGAACATGAACCAAACTCGCACGAGCGCCGAACAAGGCGGCGTGGTTCCTGGAATGGCCAATCAACCAGGCCAACCATATCGCGCCGCATCGCCTGTTGAAAAAGTCACGCGCGAGTTCCGCACCGTCCGCACGCAAGAGATCGTCGTGAAGCTCAAGGAACGCATCGATCTCCAAAACGCCGGCAGCGCGCGGCTCCTCAACAATGCCACGGGTGTCAACGTTCCCGGGGCGAACGGGCCCGAGGCGGAATTGCTGACCTGCAAAGGCGGCTTCGTGTTGGAAACGCGCGAGGACGACCTGCAAGGCACCCCGCTCAGTTGGCAGCAACTCAACGCGCTCGACCTCAACTACGAACCGCCAACCGGCGCGATCGCCGGCACTGGCCCGGGCGAGATGGTCAGTATCCGCCGCGGCAATGGAAACAACACGCTGCCCGGGATGCCGCTTGCCGGAGGAGCCGCCGCGGCCCCAGCAAATCCGAACGAACTGCAGTACCTCCGCATCGAGTATCGCCGCGGCTTTCACGGGAACATGAATCAGCGCCTCGTCACCTTCGACAACCAGATTCAAGCTGTTGCTGGTGGAGTGAATGGTTGGGCTGATCGACTCGAAGCGGGGAAGCCCGAACTGCTCGGCCCGCGGGGAATGGACCTCAAAACGGATCAACTGGTTGTTGCCGAGTCGACGCAACGCGATCCGCGCTTCCCGCAGCGAGCGAGCATGGAGCTGCAAGCGATCGGCAATGTAGTCGTCGAGGGGGCTCAGTTCACCGGACTTGGGTATCGCTTGACTTATGCCCAAAGCAAAGATCAGTTGGTTCTCGAAGGCGATGGTCGTGTCGATGCCGAACTGCATTATCAACAAGCGGGCGGTGCGCCGCGCTCTCGTGCCGCCGCCGGCCGGCTGATGTTCTACCCCGGCTCGAACCGCGTCGACGTCGAAGGTGGCCGGATGATCGACCTCAGCCAAGTTGGCAACACGCCAGCCGCGAAAGCGCCGCAGAAAAAATAGCGTGGGCTTCAGCCCACGCGAAAACAAAGCCGCCGATGGTATCGGCGGGCATCTTTGCAAGTCGCCCTAGAAAGGTTCGCTGTCGTAATGGAACGCAACGTCCAACGAAAACCTTCTCGCGGAGCGAGAAGGCCACATTGAAAAGTGCGTTGGTAACACCGTGAGCCGCTTTATGACAACATCGCGCGAATTCCAGCTTGCAGAGCAAGTTGGCTACTCTAAATCGCCGTCAACTCATCCCACTGCGAAAACCACCACGGCACCGTGGGAAAGAGCACCGCGCCGATTTCGCGGGCGGCTTGGGTCGAGGCGCGGACGGTTTCGTTCTCGAGCGCCGTGTTGAAGTTCAGTTTACCCAGGAGCAGCCGTGTCGCCGCTTCGCGCGTCAGATGCAGGTAGCTCCGCCCCAGTTTGTCGGCGGTGTGTTTGATGCCAGTGCGGCTGATCGAGAGCAGATGTTTTTCTTGGCCGATGGCGATGCCCAACTCGGCCGCGCCGCGCCATTCGGATTTGTCGAGACGCCGCTGCAATTCCGGCAGCAGGCAGCGCAGCAGCCGCCCGAAATCGGGGACGCGGACCATCTGCCATTCCTCGGGCTCGTGATTCACGGCCGGCGGTAACGGGTTCACCAAGTACTGCTGAATCCCACTATCGGGCGGAACGCAGACACTCAGCTCTTGACGATCGTGTTCGATCATTTCGCCGGCCGCGCGGGCGAGCAATTGCTCATTAGCCGTGGGATACTCAGGGTTCGTGGCGAATTCGACAACGCGGCGGCCGCGCATCACGGCGTAGCCGACGATCGGAGCGCGCGTGTCTTCGAGATCAAAACGATCGCGGCCCGAGATCGCGACCAGGATGTGATCGAAGCCTTTGCGGCTGATCAGCCAGCGCCAATCATCTTCGGTCCGTGCAAGCGGGCCGTACGCGCAGCCAATCGTTTGGTTATAGATTCGCATCAGCGCCGGCAGTTCAACATGCCGCCAGCAGCGCACACTCAGCGGCTGCGGGCGATTCGCGTTGCGGCGCGCGAGCTGC
>JBGSSS010000038.1:0-20306 GCA_041736895.1 Pirellulales bacterium | reverse complement strand
CCGGCCAACCCGATCACTCGCTCGCAGTACGCGGAATACGGCGCGGGGCCATCGGTACCTGTCGCGCCGGTCTTGCCGAGCAACGCGCCGGGGATGCGGCGAGTTCAGCTCTTCTCGCGCAGCTCTGTGCCGTTGCAGTTCGAGGCCTTCCCAAACCCCTCCGGCACTGAAACCACGGTCGTCATCAATAGCGGCGTCCAAGTTCGCATCGACGGACTCGGCAGTGGCGCGGCCGGGCCGATGGGCGCGCTCGGCAGCACGATCGACATCTCGGCGGATCGCGTCGTCCTTTGGCGCGGCGGCAGTATCGGAAATTTGAGCAGTGGCGATACGCAACCCAACAACACGCCGCTGGAAATCTACATGGAGGGCGACATCGTCTTCCGCGAAGGCGACCGCGTCATCTTTGCCCAGGCGATGTACTACAACGTCCCGCTGCGCAATGGTGTGATCCTGAATGCCGAACTCCTGACGCCCGTGCCGAATTACGCCGGTCTCGTGCGACTGCGCTCCAATGTGATTCGTCAGCTCGACGATGCCAACTTCGTCGCCGAAGGCGCCTCGCTCACCACGAGCCGCCTCGCGATGCCAACCTACGAAGTCCGCGCCGGCACACTCTCGCTCAATGATGCGCAGATTCCGCGGCGCGATCCGGTCACCGGCTTGCCCATCATCAACCCGCTGACCGGCGAGCCCGAGGTCGATCATCAACAAACGGTCACCAGCAACAACAACGTCGTCCTAGCGGGCGGGATACCGTTCTTTTACTGGCCAGTATTGCAGACGGATTTGCAAAAGCCGACGTTCTTCGTCAATGACTTCAGCATCGGCAACGACAACGTCTTTGGCACGCGCGGCTCGATTGGGTTCGACGCGTATCAATTGCTGGGCGTCAGCGCGCCGCCGGCGAACACCGATTGGGATCTCGACTTCGGCTACATGAGCAAGCGCGGGTTCAACGCCGCGACGAAGTTCACCTACGGCACCGATTTTATCTGGGGCAACGAGAAGCCGTTCCGCGGGTTGTTCGACGCGTTCTACATTAACGACGACGGCCTTGATACGCTTGGCACCGACCGGATCAACATGGTGCCCGAGGCGACCCATCGTTACCGGTTCTTCGGCCAACATCGGCAGATCCTGGACAATGGCTGGCAGATTTCGGGCGAGTTGGGGATCATCTCGGACCGCAACTTCCTCGAGCAATACTTCGAACGCGAGTGGGACGATCAAAAGGACAAGATCACCGGCATCGAGCTGAAGCGGATCTTCGACAACCAATCGCTGGCGCTCGCGCTTGATTACAACCCGAATGAGTTCTTCCTGCGCGTGAATCAGTTGCCGCGGGTGGATTACTTCAATCTGGGGTCGTCGGTCTTCGACAATCGCGCGACGACGTACCTGCATGCCAGCGCGGGTTACTTCCAGACGCGCGCGGCGACGACGCCGACCGCGCCGCAAGACGCGGCCACGTTCTTTCCCTTGCCATACGAGCGCGATCTGGACCTCGAACGGTTCGACATTCGGCCGAACATCGAGTTCCCGATTCCGTTTGGCGACACCAAGATCACGCCGTTTGCCATCGGCGGTGCCTCGCACTACGGCGCCGACCTGAACGGCGACGACATCCAACGCCTCTACGGCCAAGCCGGCATCAAAACGACTCTGCCTTTCACGAGCTTCACGCCCGAGTTCGAGAGCGAGCTGCTAAACGTCCACGGGATCGCGCACAAGGTGAACTGGGATTTCGAATACAGCTACACCGACTCGACGCAAAATGTCGATCAGTTCGCGCTCGTAGACGAAATCGACGACGACAACGTCCAGCATTTCCGCCGCCGTATTCCGTTTCAGGACTTTAGCGGGGTCGTTCCCGTGCCGACAATGTTCGACGAACGCTACTACGCGGTGCGCCGCGGCTCGATGGATAACGTCACCGGACCGACGGAAATCGTCGACGATCTGTCGGTCGCACGGCTCGGGTTGCGCAATCGCTGGCAGACAAAACGCGGACCCGAGGGGAATCGCCGGATCATCGACTGGGTCACGTTCGACACACATTTCGAAATCTTCCCGGACAAGGACCAAAACTTTGGCGAGAACGCCGGCTTGTTGGATTACGATTTCCGTTGGTTCGTCGGCGATCGGCTGACGATCTTGTCGAGCGCGGCGGCCGATTTCTTCACCGATGGTCAGCGTTATATTCAAATCGGCGCGCAAATCAACCGGCCAAAACGCGGCAATGTTTACATCGGCTATCGTTCGATGGCCGGGCCGTTTGACGCGGACCTGCTGCTCGCTTCGCTCAATTACCGCCTCAGCCCCAAGTGGGTCGGCTCGGCCGGCATTACGTATCAGTTCAACGAAAACGGCGCGCTGGGTCAAACACTCACGCTCACGCGAATCGGCGAATCGTTCCTGGTCAGTGTCGCGTTCAACGCCGACCAGACGCGCGACAATGTCGGCGCATCGCTCTACATCGAACCGCGCTTCCTGCCGCGCACCCGCTTCGGCCGCACGACGAACCTCGACGTGCCGTTGGCCGGGCAGTATGGATTGGAGTAAGCCCGCATTTTTGTAGGCGCGTAGCGTTAGCGAGGGCGACAAAAAAAGTGGCGTGGATTTTAACCCCCGCGTTCACTCAAGTGCCGCTGACTCTTTATCACCCTAAGCCCAGGGGGTTTACCCCGTGGGTGATTCTGCAATGAGAAGCAACGGACCCAGGGGGATGAACCCCCTGGGCTTAGAGTTATTCATTGCTTGCCGTGGCAGCCAAATTGATCGCCAGCCGGATTTCTTCTTGCTATAGTTGATACGAAATTGCTATTCCAAACATGCTTCAGGGCAGACGTTCATGCCGATTGTTGTTCAATGCTCCGGGTGCTCGGCCAAGTTCAACGCGCCGGATAAGATGGCGGGTCAACAAGCGAACTGCCCCAAGTGCGGCAACCTGCTGTTGATTGGTCTGGAGCGGATTCGCGAGAAATCCACGCCGGCGACATCGATGGAACCGGCGCGAGCGGCACCTGCGTCTTCTGAAAAACCCCCTGCCCCGCCCCAACCAAAACCCGCCGCCAGTTCCAAACCGGCAGACCCCGCGAAGCCGCCGCTGATCGGCGCAGGGATGCGGCGTGTGCTGGTGATTCTCGGAGTCGTGGCCGCGATTTTGGTTTTGCTAAGCCAAGTCATCGCGCCGCTGATCAATTCTTTTCGCCACGATTCACAACCAGAACAGCAAACAGCCGCCGCGCCGAGCGAGGCGGAACTCGCGGCAGCGCAAGAGCGCGAGCGCAAAGCGGCCAAGACCAAGGTGAAGAAACCCGCGCCCGTAAAGCCCTGGGATCCGCTCGATCCCACGCCGACCGAGGTCGATCCGATCGGCGGGAAGTTGGTGGATGTGCCGTTCGTCTTGCCGCCGGGGGCCGATCCCGAGAAACACTTCGCCCAACGTTTTCCCCGTGTTGAAACGCATGAAATGGCGGTGAGTGAAATCCTGAACAGCACCCGTCACATTGACAATAAGAACCTGGAACTCGATTGGGATGGCCACCGGTTGGGTATGACGCTTCAGGCTTTCAAACAGATGTACGCCGTGCCAGCCGTGGGCTTGCCAGCGGCTTACCTGCTGACCTCGGACATGCGCACGCCTGAAGAGCGCCGCCGAGAACCGCGCGCCGAGTTACACGAGCAAGCGTGGCATGTCGATGCGAACATCGTGATCGCGCGGCTGGTGATGCCGCAGGATGATCCGGCGCTGAAAAAATATATGGAGGGCCAAAAAAAGACACTGGCCAAAGAACGGCTCTATTGCTTTATCGACGAGCGGCTTTGTTTCATTCGTTATATCTCTTGCACCAAGGAAGAGCGTGCTGCCCGGGCTGCACATCCTGGTTACGATGACGCACGTTTGCCAGCGACCGCCAATGAATTAATCGTCAAAGGATTTGACTTGAACAGTAAATACTCCTCGCAGCTTCATGGCATCAAAGTTTACAACTATAGAAACGACCGCTACGAGCATCTGGAATGCCTGGAGTGTTATGAAGGCGGACGCAAGATGCTGCTCGCCCGCGATCTCGAACGCTGCGCCGAGTTGAACCGCCGGCGTTTGGCGGCGGAGAAGCTTGCTGACAGCCAATAGCCGCTTTTGTGCTCCAGCGTTGTCATTGCGTGCCGCAATTATTGTCGCGTAAATTGCGTGAATCGAGTCTCATCTATCCTTGGCACTTCTTACTTTGAATATTCTTCCATGGACACCACACTCATCACGACCGCTGCCCGCGCGACGCTCGACGGGACGATGCCGTTTCCGGAAATCGTCGGGCAACTCCTCCGCGCCGGCGTCGAATACTACCACGTCGATTACGCCGGACGCTGCAAATCGTTCTACAGCGCCGCGGGCGAGCGGGTCGTCACGCCGATCGATTACGAAGACCTTCCCGACATCGCCGACGAACTCGACATACTCGCCCTACGCTTTGCGATTCGCGACAGCCAAGAAAACGGCCAAGTCTATCGAGCCTTCACCCGCCGTGCGATGCAAGCCGGCGTCCAAAGTTACTACGCGTTTCTCCGCGGACAACGCGTCACGTACCTCGGCCGCGCGGGCGATCAACACAACGAATGGTTTCCGGGGGCGGGGCCAAAGACATGAATGCTTTCCTACGATTTACTGTTTGCATTCTGATCATCAATCTGTTTGGTTGTCGGCCAGACACGCGCTCGACCAAGCTGCCGCAGTATCATCGCCAAACACGTGCTCAAGTCATCGCCGCACTCGGAGCACCAGCTTCGACAACCCAGTTCCCCATGTCGGAAGCCAATAGCGAATTCCGAATCGAATTGCGAAATACCTATCCACGGAGCATTCCAGAGACTCTAAATGTCATGATCGAAGAACTCACTTGGCCCGATGGTGACTATTCGATCACGCTGTGGTTGCATCTAGTCGACGGGCAGTGGGTTGTGCTTGACTCTTGCCGCTGGCATAAAGATGTTCGGTTTTAGCATAAAATTCACACCCCGAAACTTTAATACAATACCATGCCTGACCATCCGATCCTCGCCTCAATTCGCACGAAGCTCGCCGACCCGAGCAAGAAGTTTAGCTTTCTCGTCGACTTCCTCGCGCAGCCGGGTCGCGGCGGCGAACTGGCCGCGGCGATCGCCGCGGCCCGCGTGATTACGCTCACGCACGGGGAGCCGGGCTGCTTGACCTACGACATCACGCAAGATGTGGATGTGCCCGAGAAGTTTGTCGCGTACGAATGCTGGGCCAATATCGACGCGCTGGCCGCGCACATGCAGACGGAGCACTTTGCCCGCGTCGGCGCGGCGCTGGAGCAATATCTGGCCGGCGCGCCGTCGATTCGGGTCTTGATGTCGGCGGAGTGACGGCACAAAAACATTGGCACATATCCTCTGGGCGAGGTTCGGCCGCTGTCTAAAATTCCCAATCTTCTTTTGGTCACCTTGGGAATTTTTGTCGCAGCAGAATTATGCCCACGTCCAAGTCCTTGTCCTCGTCCACGGAACCGAAACTCGCACCGCCGGGTGCCGGATTGCCGGCCATCGAACTCGCCATCGCGCGTGGGCTGTTCAAACTGCGGCGAGTCCTTGGTTCGCGTCGTTCTTTTGACGCGGCGATCGTGCGCGAGCGGCAGCGGATTCGCGAACTGCTTGCGCCACTCTCACCCGAGCAGTGTCAGCAGCGCGTCCTGATTCCGCGTCTGGCCGGGCTCGAAGATAGCAGCCGCTATTGGTCCGTCTGGATGACGCTCGATCATCTGCGCATCGTACATCACGAGATCGCGCGGGTCATCGGCGCACTGGTCCAAGGCAACTCGCCCGCCGGCGAAGCCAGCACCGCTGCGGTCAAGCCGCGTATCGAGCTCGATGAAGCGATCGTCGTCGCGTATGAACATTCGTGCGAGATGCTGCAAGAAACGATCCGGAATGCGCCGAACCTGCAAACGGCCGGCCGCTTTGCCCACCCTTGGTTCGGCCCGCTCGACGCCGCGGGTTGGCACGCGCTAGTGGGAACACATTTGGGGATTCATCGGAAGCAGATCGAGCGGATTGGGGAAGGGTTGCGTATCGGCTAGCGAACATTCCCAGGCACGATTCAGCCGCAAGTCGATTTTTGGAAATTTGCGGGCCACGAAAGACCGAACGCGTGGGCTAAAGCCCACGCTACTGCTTGCTCCCCGCCCCTGCCCCAGATTACCATAGAGACTCGCGAACCCGGGTCGGTTCGCTTGTCCCTTCCACGATTGCGCTTCGATGAACACGCTCGCTTTGCTCTTTGCTCAAAACCAGGCTTCAGCCAATCTCTGGTGGATTGTCGGGCTCGTCGCCGCGGTGATCTTTGGGATCATCTTGGTCGTCGTGTTTCTGTTTTACGGCAGTCTCTGGTTCCAGGCGTACATGTCCAACGCCAAGGTGTCGATGTGGAGCCTGATCGGGATGAGTCTGCGGCAGGTCAATGCGCGGACCATCGTCCAGAGCAAGATCATGGCGTGGCAGGCCGGCATCGGCAACGATCCCCGCGCGCCGATCACGACGCGCCGGCTCGAAGCGCATTACCTGGCCGGCGGCGACGTGCCGCGCGTCGTCAAGGCGATCATCGCCGCGCACCGCGCGGGCATCGATCTCGACTTTGACCGCGCCGCGGCGATCGACCTCGCCGGACGCGACGTCCTCGACGCCGTGCAGACGAGCGTCAATCCCAAGGTCATCGATTGCCCCGATGCGTCGAACAGCCGCCGCTCGATGCTCTCGGCCGTGGCCCGCGACGGGATCGAACTCCGCGTCCAGGCGCAGGTCACCGTGCGCACGAACCTGCAACAATTGATCGGCGGCGCGACCGAGGAAACGATCATCGCCCGCGTTGGCGAAGGGATCATCACCGCGATCGGTTCGTCGGCGACGAACAATATCGTGCGCGAGAATCCGGACCTGATCAGCCGCGCGGCACTCGACCGCGGCCTCGATGCCAGCACCGCGTTTGAGATCGTGGCAATCAACATCGCCAAACTGGAACTCGGCGAGAACATCGGCGCGCGGCTCCAGGTGGACCAAGCCGAAGCCGACACCCGCGTTGGCCGGGCGGACGCCGAAGCGCGGCTGGCGATGGCCGTGGCATTCGAACAAGAGATGAAAGCCCGCACCGCCGAAAATCGGGCGAAGGTCATCCTCGCCGAAGCGAGCGTTCCGGAAGCGATGGCGAATGCGTTCCGCAGCGGTCGGCTGAATGGCACCGGCAATGAGAAAAAATAAAGCTCGACGCGTCAGCGAGGGTCTTTAGAACTACAAAAATTTCTAATCGCTCAACACGGAGTGACGGACAAAATTCAGAGCGGCTCCGAGAGACAAATCCTCGCGGTGCCGTTCGGATTTGCCTCGATTGCTCCCTGTTTCTGGTTTCGGTAATTCAATTGCAATTTGAATTTGGCCATTTGCATTCCTGAACTCCCTCGCTTTCGCGTCGGGCTGCTATTGATTCGCATTGCCCCGCGGCATCGGGTAAACTTGTCGCAGGGAGTTCTCTATCATTCTGTTTTTGGGAGCATTGACGATGCGCTGTGCTTTGATCTTGGCGTTGAGTTTGATCGTTGGCAATTCTCTGATCGCTGCTGAACCGGAAAAGAAAGAAGCGGCCAAGGAAAACTGGGTCTCGCTCTTCAACGGCAAGGACCTGACTGGCTGGACGCCGAAGATTCGCCATCAAAAGTCCGGCGAGAATTGGAAGAACACCTTCCGCGTCGAGGACGGCTTGCTCAAGGTTCGCTACGACCAATACGACAAGTTCAACGAATGCTTCGGGCATCTCTATACCGACAAGCTTTACTCCAAGTATCGCATCCGCCTCGAGTATCGCTTCGTCGACGAACAATGCCCCGGCGGACCAGGCTGGGCGCTCCGCAACAGCGGCATCATGGTTCATGGGCAGAAGCCCGAGACGATGGCGCTGGACCAGGACTTTCCGTGCTCGATCGAGGTGCAACTCCTGGGCGGCGACGGCAAGAAGGATCGCACGACGGGCAATCTCTGCACGCCGGGGACCAACGTCGTAATGAACGGCAAGCTCTTCTTGCCGCACTGCATCAACTCGAAGTCCAAGACCTACCACGGTGACCAATGGGTCACTGCCGAAGTCGAAGTCCACGGCAACAAACTGATTAAGCACATCATCAACGGCGAAACGGTCCTCGAATACAGCGAAGCGCAATTGGACGAACGCGACAAGAGCGCGAAGAAACTCCTCGACGCCGGCGAACCGAAGATGCTCGACCGCGGCACGATCAGTCTGCAATCGGAGAGTCATCCGTGCGATTTCCGGAAGATTGAGATTCTGGAACTCGAGGAATAAACAAATGCAGCGCTCCTCTGCGAGTCGCCGCTAAACGGGGCATTGAATACTCTCGTTTAGCGGCGACTCGCAGAGGAGCGTTTTCGTCGTCATTGCAAATCACATCACGACGCGGAGCCGACGATGCGAACCCTTTCTCTCTGCTCGTTCCTATTCCTCGCGCTTCCCGCCTTCGCCGCGGAACCGGTTCCTGCCCCAACCGTCCAAAAAATCTGGGACCAGGGGCCGCACAATGCGTTCACGGACCTGATTCGTTTTCAAGATCGCTGGTTGTGTACGTTTCGCGAATCGGCCGCGCATGTCGGCGGAGATGGCAAGGCACGCGTCCTTGAATCGGCCGATGGCAAGGAATGGAAATCGGCTGCGATTGTCGCCGAAGACGGCATCGATCTGCGCGATCCGAAGCTTTCGATCATGCCCGACGGCCGTTTGATGATGATCCTGGGCGGATCGATCTACGAAGGCAAAACATTCAAAGGCCGCCAACCGCGCGTCTCGTTTTCCAGCGATGGCCGCTCGTGGTCCGCGCCCAAGAAGGTCCTCGAACCCGACGAATGGCTCTGGCGCGTGACGTGGCACGATGGCGTCTGCTACGGACTCTCGTACAACGCCGCGGCGCGTAGTGAACCTGAGGCGAAGAAGGCGGCGGACACGGGCGAGATCAAACCGGGCCCCGCCGAATGGAAACTCAAGCTCGTGAGCAGCAAAGACGGCGAGAACTTTGAAACGATCACGCATCTCGACGTCCCAGGCCACCCCAACGAGTCGACGATCCGGTTTCTGCCCGACGGCCGCATGGCGGCGCTGATTCGCCGCGAAGGGGGCGACCAACAAGGCTGGGTCGGCACGAGCAAAGCGCCGTACAAAGAATGGACGCATCATCCGGTCGGCCAACGAGTCGGCGGCCCGAACTTCGTCGTGCTGCCCGACGGCCGCTTGATCGCGTCAACACGCAAGTACAAGCCGACCGCGCAAACAATCCTCGCCGCGCTCGACGCCGACACGGGCAAGCTCCACGAGCTAATGACGCTCCCCTCCGGCGGCGACACGAGCTACGCCGGCATGGTCGTCGATGGCGATAAACTTTGGGTCAGCTACTACTCGTCGCATGAGAAGAAGACGAGTATTTATTTGACGAGGGTGTTGCTGGACAATCTTAAGACGAGCAAAGAATAACGCTCCTCTGCGAGTCGCCGCTAAACGGAGAGAGTGTCGTTTAGCGGCGACTCGAAGAGGAGCGTTCGTTAGCGATGCGGAGTGCTTTACTCATGCGAATACTTAATCATCCACGGATCTTTCGTCGCTTGCTGAAAACTTTTCAGCTTCGCCTGCAGCTCTTTTAACTGCTCCGCACTTGCCGGATCATCGGCCAGGTTCTTCGTCTCGCCGGGGTCTTTCGCGAGATCGTATAGCTCATACTGCGGCCGCTGGATGTACTGGGCGAACGGGCGTAGCCCGTAGTTTTCGTTCGGATACCGCAGCGCCGCTTGCCACGTCGGCGAGCCCCACAGATCGCCAGCCGTGGGGAATGGTAGCGGGTGCGCGATGTTCATGATCAGCTTGTGCGTCCGCGTGCGCACTGTGCGCATCGGGTAGTACATCGTCACTTCGTGGAACGTGTGCGAGGTAAAAATCTCGTCCCATCCCGCTGGCATTTCCGCGTCGCTCACCGCGAGAAACGATCGCCCCTGCATCGACTTGGGGGCCTTCGCCCCGGCGAAGTCGAGAACGGTCGGCGCGAGATCGGCCCAGGTGATCATCGCCGCGTTGGTCTTGCCGGCATTCTGTTGGCCCGGCTTGCGCATGAGCAACGGCAAATTCGTGCCGGGGTCGTACTGCGTCGTCTTCGCGCCGGGGAACGGAATGCCGTTGTCGCTCATGAAGATCACGAGCGTGTCGTTGTCGTGGCCCGTCTCCTGCAAGACATCGAGCACCGCGCCGAACGTCGCATCGAGCCGTGACGTCGCTTGATAGTACTCGGCCAAGTCCTCGCGCGTCTCCGCGCGGTCGGGCAAGTACGGAGGAACCTTGATCGCCGCCGGATCGTACTTCACGACCGGATCGCCCTCGTGCTTCGCGTCGTTGGCGTAGCCCTTCGCACCCGCGCGATGCGGATCGATGCTGCAGACGTAGGCAAAGAACGGCGCTGGCTTGCCATCGCCTTCTTTAGCAGTGCCATCCTTATTAGTATTAGTGATGAACGTTTTCAACGCCGTGGCAAAGCCGGTCGGGCTGCGCAGGCCGCCGGGAATCTTCGGGTACTCGCCGAAGTGATACGTCGCCTCGGGTCCGACATGGTACTTGCCGAGGCAGGCTGTGCGATAGCCGGCGTCGTTGAGCGTGTTGGGCAGCGTGGCGATTTTGTCCTGCGAACTGAAATGGTGATCCGCGTGCTGCAGGCCGTACATGCCATTGGTGTGGTTCTGCATCCCGCTCAGAATCACCGATCGGCTGGGGCTGCAACTAGCCGTCGTGCAGAACGCATGCGTAAAGCGCGTCGCCGATTTCGCAAACGCATCGACCCGCGGCGTCTTGGCATTCGGGTCGCCGTAGCAGCCGAGTGTCAGGCCAAGATCATCGGCGACAAAGACAAGCACGTTGTTCGCGGCGTGTACTGAATTCGCCGTCACAAATAGCGTGATGAAAAGGGCACAGAAAAGTCGGACAGAATTTCGCATCGAAGTCACTCCCATTTGCTTCAGTTTCCCATGATGAGCGCGTGTCCTTCCGACTTGCAGAGCAAGTCGGCTACTCTAAGACGCTTTGAAGATAGCAAATTTTGTGCTGGATCATTCAAGGATTCCAGCTTTTCAGAGGAAAAGTTTGCTCATCGCTTTCGCGGGATCGTAGAATGAAGTTCGTCTCGCTCGATAATGCTCCAAGGAGGTGAACTCCTTGGCTTTGCAAATGAAATGCTTCAAAGGATTACTCGTATGATTCGTTCTTTCAAATTCGGACTTGTGCTTTTGCTCGCCGCGCCGCTGCTCTTCGCTAAACCGGGCGACATGCCGCCGACGAAAGGGACGCCGGACCTGAGCAAGGACCTCGCCCCGGCCGAACCGATGGTCGACGGCGTGCTGCCGGCGCTCGATGACGCGGCCTTTGCCAAGGCCGCGAATCGCCTGATCCGTCAACTCGACGCGGCCGAACTCGGCAAGCGCGACCTGGCCGAGACCGAACTCATCCGCCTCGGCGCGCGCGTCCTGCCGCTGCTGCCGCCGGCGGACAAGGCCCTGAGCGCCAACGCTAAGCAAGCCCTGACGCGCATCCGCGCGAAACTCGAAGTGGCCGTCGCGCGCGATGCCGCGTCGTCAACCACTGTCGAGTTAACCGGCGAGCATCCGCTCAAGCACCTGCTCGCCGAACTCACGCGGCAGACGGGCAACCGGCTAGACAACATCGACCGCCTGCCGCCGGAACTGCTCAACAAGAAGTTCGAGGTCAACTGGCGCGCGATGCCGTTCTGGACCGCGCTCGATGATGTCTGCGACCTGGCACGGCTGACCGTTTATCCCTACGAGCAAGGCCCGGGTCTCGCGCTGCGCGTGAAGCCGGACTTGCTCCTGCCGCGCAGCGATCTCGCCGGGTATGTCGGGCCGCTGCGGTTGGAGTGCACGAGCATGACGATCGAACGCGACCCGCGTGTCGTGGGCAATCCGCAGTTGCGGTTGGGTCTGGAGATCTCGTGGGAGCCGCGTTTGAAGCCAATTTCGGTCGAGCTGCCGCTCGCCAAGGTCAGCGCGATCGACGACCAAAACAAGCGACTCGAATCGCTGCGCAAAGAAGGGACCGCCACGGCCCTGATCAGCAACGGCAGCCACGCGACGGAGTTGCAAGTGATGCTCGAAGCGCCGCTGCGCACGTCGAACATTCTCGATCTCGTGAAAGGAAGCGTGCGGATGCTCTTGCCGGGTCGCGTCGAAAAGTTTGAGTTCGAGAACCTGGCCGAAACGACGAAGCCCGAGCAGCGCTGGGAGAAAAAAATCGCACAGGCCACGGTCAGCATCGAGCGCATCCAGCGCAGCAACGATCTTTGGGAAGTCCAGATGAAGCTCAGCTACGACCAGGCGCACGACGCATTCGACTCGCACCTGGCCGGGTGGATTTTGCAGTATCAGCCGCAGCTCATCGACGCCGACGGCAAGGCCCAAGACCACGCCGGCTACGACACGGCGCTCCGCAACGACAAGGAATACGGCATCACGTTTTACTACGACATCCCGACGATCCAAGGGGCCAAGTTCCAATACTCGTGCCCCGTCGTGCTGCAACGCGTTGAGTTGGAGTACGAGTTGAAGAACCTGCGCTTGCCGTAATAAAAGCCCGCGGCGTTAGCCAGGGCGTCAGAAATTTTGTAGCCCGTAGCGTTAGCGAGGGCGACAAAAATTGAACCACAAAGAAACGCAAAAGACACAAAAAATACGAATACAATTATTGCCGCAAAGAAAGCAAAAACAGCAAAAGAAATGCGAGAAGAATTTTTTTATCTCCCCTCCCCTCTTTGTTTTCTTTGCTTTTCTTGCGGCAAATTAATCTGAATTCTTTTTGTGCCTCTTGTGTCTCTTTGTGGTTAAACTGCCTTGAATATTAGCGGCGACACTCCACACATTTCCCAGTTCATACCCATGCGCTATCTCCTTGCGGTTCTTCTGCTGTTTTCGCTCTCGCTCACCTCGAGTGCCGAAGTCACGATTCAAAAGAACATCGACTATCTCGGCGTTGATCGCGCGGAGAAGGCAGATCTGTACCTGCCCGCCGGTGATCCGCCGCCAGGCAAGCTTCGGCCCGCCGTCTTGATCGTCCATGGCGGCGGGTGGAAGACCGGCGACAAGGGGGCCAAGCGCGAGATCAACATCGGCACGACGCTCGCCGAGCATGGCTACGTCGCCATGAGCATCAACTACGCGCTCTACAAAGACGATGGGCCGTCGACGTGGCCGCAGAATTTGCATGACTGCAAAACGGCGGTCCGCTGGCTGCGCGAGAATGCCGAGCGGCTGAGCATTGATCCGAATCGGATCGGCGCGATCGGCGGCTCGGCCGGCGGGCATTTGGTTTCGATGCTGGCCGTGACGGGCGACGACAAGACGCTCGACCCGGCGGGCCCCTACGGCAAGCACTCGACCAAGATCCGCGCCGTCGTCGACATGTACGGCCCGCTGCCCGAGGCACGGCCGACGAAGCTGGCGTTCCTCGGCAAGTCGCTCGAAGAAGCGCCGGAGCTCTACAAGCAGGTCACGCCGACGACACACCTGGACAAGAACGACCCCCCGTTTTTGATCCTGCATGGAACGGCCGACACGACGGTGCCAGTGAGCGATTCGGAACAATTCGCCGCGGCACTCAAGAAGGCCGGCATGCAGCATGAGTTGATCATCATCGAAGGCGCGCCACACACGTTCCATTTGCAGCCGAAGCAGCGCGATCTGCGGCCAACGGTGCTGGAGTTTTTTGACAAGAATTTGAAGTGAGCAACAACGTGCGCTGACAGTGACTGTTCTAAGCCCAGGGGGTTTACCCCCCTGGGTGCATTTTTACCCAGGGGGATGAAACCCCTGGGCTTAGGATTTAAATCAGGAACTTTCTCGCAATGTCCTTCCGTCCCCGCTTCCGCCTATCGCTGCTCTTCGTCATCGTCGCGCTCGTCGCCGGCATGAGCGTCTGGCTACGCCAGGCGGTGGTGCGCGATCGGAATATTCGGCAATTGCTGGCCGAGGAATGGATCAGCGGGGAACCTGAAGATCAGGAGACCAATCTAAATACCAAAATTTTAAACTACTTTTGCAATCAGAATCCGTATCGTGACAATATTAACTCGATGGTAATTCTGATTCATAAGATGAGTTCAGCGAATTCGTATTTAAAATACGATGGATTTGATTTGGGAAGCTCTGTCAGATTTATTACGATCCGTGCTTGGGACGATGAGGATTCCGCTAAAGTTGTCGCTGCTGAAGACTCGCTCCCACGAAGACAGATTTTGCTGAGCCAGATTTTTTTCTTCATGGAAAGATTTTCAGAAGTTCAAGAACTTCATCTGGACTGGGCAACAATTGTCGATGACATCAGCAGTAATCAAACCTTGAATTGCAATTCCCAACAATTGGAGCTTGAGTTTTGCATAGTTGATTCATTAACTGTACTTAAACTTCAAAGAACGTTGAAAATTCCACCACAAAAAGTGATGCTGAATGCAAACCATATTCGAGGCAGTCTCTTAAAAGTCGAAGAACTGAAGGTCTTTTCAGAAGATAAAATCGGCGAATTTGAAAGACAAAACGACTGGTCTATAAAAAGAGATGGCAGCATCAATCCTTACTTTGATTGATCGCGCGTTGGCAACCACGTTACCAAGCCCCTAAGCTTAGTAACAATGAACTCTGTCAAGCTGCGGCTTAGTAACGGGAACTTTGTCAGGCACAGCCCGCTCCTACTCCTTCGGCTGAACCAAAATCACCCGCTGCGGCTGCGGCTGATCCGCTTCCCAGATGTAGACATTGCCCGCGAGGTCACCCGCGACGACTCGCTTGCGCACGGGGTCGGCGGCAATGCTCAGGAGCGTGTCTTCGGCCCCCTCATAAGTGTGCAGCAGGTCGTGGTTCACGCAGTTGTAAAGCCGCAGCGTTTTGCCGGCCGCGACGAGGAGCTTGTCTTCATACCGCGCGAGGGCCGTGATTGTGCCGCCGCCATCGGCGAAAGGGTTCGCGCGGGCGAGGTGCTTCGCCTCGTACTCGGCGTCGAATTTTTCTTGCGGCGTCAGTTCCTTTTTCTGTTCTTGCTTGGCGTCTTCTTTTTTATCACCTTCATTTTTTGTATCGTCTTTCTTTTTTTCTTTGTCGTCTTTCTTCGCCTCTTTCGGCTTCGTGTACTTGTCGCCCGTCGCGACGAACCATTCGGTGACGCGCGCCTTTCCGCCGCCGCTGAGGGCGAAGCCTTCGTTCGTCGGCGTGAAGAGCGCCGCGAGCATCGGCTCTTCGTCATCCGTGTAATTCGCGAGCAGGTGCCCATCCTCGGCGCGGTGAATCCGCGCGGTCTTGTCGCGGCTCGCCGTGATGAGCAGCTTGCCCTCGCTGTTCCAGGCGACGCTCCGGACCCAATCGGCGTGGGCTTCGAACTCGAGCAATTGCTTGCGCTCGCTCTTGCTTTCCGGCCAACTCCAAATCCGCATGCTCCGATCGCCGCCAGCAATGGCGAGCTTCGAGCCGTCGGCGGACCAAGCCGCGTCGAAGAACACTTCCGTCCCCCGCGCGACTTCGGCGAGTTTCTTCCACTCGTTCAGATCCCACACCGCGGCCGAACCCCAAACACCCGGCTCGCCGCCGGAAATCGCCAGCGTCTGCCCATCCGGCGCAAGACGCAAAGCCATGATCCGCTGTGGGAGATGCCCGTAGCGGCCAACGAGTTTGCCCGTTTTGACCACCCACTCTGTCACTTCGTGATACCCGCCGACGAGGATCGTGTCGTCGTCAGGAATTTCGGCGCGGCGCAGCGCGAGAGCCTGGATCGGCAGCGGCCGCGGATACGATTTCGGTGCAGGCGGTTCGGGATGCTCGGCGACGAGCAGCAGCGGCGCGGCCGGATCGACGCCCGGGGCTTTCGCGCCCGCGGCAATCCAGCGCCGTAGGACATCGATCTCGGCGGGCTTGAGCGCCGGGCGATCCTTGGGCATGCGTTCTTTCGGATCAGTGGTCGTCACAAGCCGCAGCCAATCGCTCTCGTCGGGCTTGCCCGCGACGAACGGCGCGTTCTCGCTTTCGCCGGCGACACTCGCGCGGGCGAGCGTGTGGAGTTGATACTCCCCCTGCGGATTCTTCGCGCCGTGACAGGCGACGCAATGTTTGACGAGGAGCGGAGCGATGTCGCGCGTGAAGGACGGAACTGTATCATCCGCGGCGCGTGCTGAGGGCGATATAAATTCAGAGAGCAGCAATGCGCAGCAGAAGACGATCGACAAAAGAGGGAATCGAATCATCGAACAGAATTCCAGGCGGGAAGAAGCGCGGGCAGGTTCCTGGATTTTAGTCGATGAGCAAGCTGTTTGCGAATCCGAATCGTTTAGCGGCGACTCGAAGAGGAGCATTCATTCTCCAAGGGGAAGTAACTCAGGATTTAAAGGGAATCTCACAAACAGCTCCTGCATTTCCTCCTGCGAAGAAACGCAAATTCTCCAAGGAGGTAAACTCCTTGGCTTTGTTTTACTTCTTCCTTCTTCCTCCTGACTCCTTCCTTCTCTCTCAAAACAGCGCAAACGCGATGATCAGCCCGAGGATGATCAACACGATCGTGAAGGCCGTCATCACCTTGGGGATCGAGATCGGCACCTTGCCCGTCGTTGTGCCGCGCTGGCCGTTGACGAGAAACCGATAGACCTGGTCCTTGTAGCGATAGGCCATGATCCAGACCGGCAAGAGCAGCGGGTAGCTGTTCAACTCGGCGATGCGGACGTTGACCTTGAGATTGCGGCTACGGCCGGAGACGTATTGCTGACACGCCGCGGCTTCACGCGCTTCGAACCCGCGCCGCGCGAGGGGCCGCGCGTATTTGCGCGGGACGGTGAAGCGTTCGTTCGTGACGTTGTCGAGGGCGATCTGCTCGGGTGCGACCGCGCGGCTCAGGTCATAATCGCCGAGTTCGAACATCTCGGCCGGTGTCAAAGCGCTGCTGCAACAAACCAAGTTGTTCTCGTACCGCCCGCGATGATCGCCCGACACCGGGCACCAATCGCCCCGCGCGCCGATCGGCGTGTCGCTGCTGTCGGCCGTCCAATGCGTCTCGGTCTCGGCGGTGAACGACCACGACGGAATGTAGACGGCTTGGAGGACTTCGACCTGCGCCCGCGTCGACGTGTCGCCCGGGGCCCAAAAGCTGCCAGCGAGGCGCTGCCGCAAGAGTCCTTCGGCTTGGCGGCGATCGATCTGAAACGGAACGACGACCGACGGCTTGATCTCGGACTTGTCCGCATCGGGCGTCATCTTCTCCGACCCGCAGAACGGGCAACGCAGGCCCTGATTCCGGGCGTCGTAACTCATCGACGCGCCGCAGCCTTCGCAGGTAAAGTTGTGCGTCGTGTTATGCGTCGGCAAGCGCTCGTTGCTATTGGCGCGAATCGGCGCTTCGGTCCCACACTCGGCGCAGAAGAGATCCTCCTCGTCCAGCAAGGCACCGCAGACGTTGCATTTCGAGAGAAGGTCGGACACGTGGGAGAATGAAGGAGTTAGAAGGAAGAAGGGAAATGCTTTTTGCAAAGCCAAGGAGTTTACCTCCTTGGAAATTCTCCAAGGGGGTGAACCCCTTGGCTTTGGTGGTGCATCGAACAGTTAGTTATCGCTGCAGCGCAATCCCAATCGCCAGTCCAATCAACACCACCGCCAGCGCGTACAGCCCAATCCGCAGCCACGACAGCGGGCGTTCGCCGTAGAGTTCGCCGGTCTGGCCGTTCATGATGAAGTGATACTGATGGCCTTGGTACATGTAGGTGAGCAAGTACACCGGCAGCAGGAACAAGTCCGAACTTGTGTCTTCGTAGTTCACCTGGTATTGCAGGTCCCGCTGCACGTCGCCCGGCAGGAACGCCGCGATGTCGCGGCCCGCGCGGGCGTGAAACTCTTCTTGGCAATGTGACAGCGCCATCTGGCGGCCGATCGAGTACTCTTCACTCGTCCAACCGGCGAGGAAATACGGTTCGTAGCGCTTCGCCGCCGACAAGTGGTAGGGCATCATGCGGAGCGCCAAGTCTTGCGATAGACCCTTGCTCGCGGAGATCAAATACCCAAAGTAGTACCGCTGGAAGCGGCCGTCGAGCGGCCACCATTCGGTTTCAGTCACTGTGCGCGTGCGTGTTTCGGTCTTGCCGTTCACGCGCACCGTGTATGTTTCCGTGCGGTACCAATACTCGCCGATCGTCGCCGACCAGCGACAGCGTGCGAGCATGCTAAACGACCAGAACGGCAAGTAGACGCCGCGCAGCCGGTCGGGGGCTTGCACTTCGCGCAGGTTCAACGGCCGGACCCACGAGCCGCGGCGAAGCCAAGCTTGGAACTTTTCCCACGCCTGCTCCGGGGTGAGCGCGAAGCCGACGATGAACTCCGGCCGCTGCCGCAGCGGATCGACGGGCAACTCGACAACGTACGTCGATTCGCAGAACGGGCAGACATAACTGCGCGTGCCGGGGTCGAGCGTGATCGTCGAGCTGCAATTTTGGCACTGAAAGCTGTGCAGGTCCGGGCCGGCCTTCATCTCCGTCGGCGGAGGGACCGTCGTCGGCGCGACAGGTTTCCCCTGCCCCACGGGCGTCGGCGGCGCGGTCATCTCGTGCTGAGGCATCCCGCAGGCCGTGCAGAAGTGATCGCGCGCATCGATCGGCGAGCCGCAGGCTTCGCAGACGCGCCCCTGCAGCATCGGAACCTGGGCCAGGTCGATCTTTTTCTTTTTGCGTTGAGGAGGACGCGGGACGGCCATGCTGCTGTGGGCGTTGGGAATTGGGCGCTGGGCGTTGGTCGGTCAACGCGCCTCTTAATATAACGGGGCGCTAGGCGTTGGGCGCTAGGCGCTGGAAAATGCGCGAGAAACTTTCTCTCTTTGAAGATTTGAAAGCCCAGGGGTTTACCCCCTGGGAGCATTTTGCGTTTTCAAACGCACAAGATCCAAGGAGGTGAACTCCTTGGTTTTGCTTATTGCTAATTCCATCTTCGTGACGGGTTCCACGGCCAGTAGCTTTGGCGGCGGCCGCCGAAGCGCCATTCGAGGCCGGCGGTGAGCGAGAATTGGTTTTGTGTTTCGAGGCCCGCGTTGCCGCCGAAGATCAGATTGTCCGTCGCGTCGAAGCGCCAGACCCAATATTGGTTGACGCGGTACTTGAGTCCGATGCCGAAGGGCATCTCGTAGACCATGTCGCTGTGGCGCAGGCCGTCGACCGTGGTGAAATCGAAATCGGCGAACCCAAAGCCGAGCTTGATGTACGGCCGCCAGCGCGCGTCGCCCCAGGGATAATAGATGAAGCTCGTGTCCCAAAGCGTGAGTTCGTTGTACGCGTTGTCGAACGCCGGATTGAGAAAGTAGTTGAGGCCCTGATTGGAGAACGCGAGCCGCATTTCCAGACCCCAATACGGATCGTAGTCCCAACCGATGTTGCCCCCCCAGATGAACGAGCCATTCGCGTTGATCTCGTCCGGGATGAACGTATCGCCGCCGAGGCCGCCGATGAACCAGCCGACGTAATAGGGACGATTCAACCACGACCCGGCGGTCAACGGCTCGCCGCGTCCGCTGAATCGGCCGTAGGCATTGGTCTCGAAGTGACGCGGCATCCCGTACAGTTCTTCGCCAGGGACCTGCCCATCAGGATATTGCCCGTCGGGGTATTGGCCGTCGGGTTGAACGCGCAGATCCACGGTGGGGTTGTCGATATTGGCAGGCCATTCATGACGTTCATCATTAGAGTGATGGTACTGATCGAGACCTTGCTTTGATGAACGTATTTTTTGACCCGGCACGACTTGCCACGCTTCACGCGGCGAGACTACCCGCGGGCCGGGAACTTCTTGCAACATCCGCGGCGGCTCGGGGCGCGCGACCGGCTCGGGGTCAACTTCGAGCTCGGCCGGATTCTGCACGCGTTGGTACGGCGAGCGCTGTGGAGCGTAGGCTTGTGGGCGGCGCGCTTGGCGCAGCGGGTTGGCGTAGGCCGGTAAGGGACGCGCTGGTTGAGCGTCCTCTTCAAGTTCATCCTCGGCTTCCGCCGCATTCGCGGGCGCGCGGAGGGTTTGCATCTCCGCAGCAGGCTCTTCAAGCGGCGGGGCGAGCGTCGGTTCAACGGACTCCGGTTCTTCGACCGGCTCATCGGCTTGCGCCGGAACGATTGCGCCTTTGGGATGCCATGCGGGTGTGCCGCGGGCCGCGGTGTTGCTCGCCGCGCCAGCGCGCGGCGTTTCTGCCA
>JBGSSS010000004.1:0-12356 GCA_041736895.1 Pirellulales bacterium | reverse complement strand
AAAAAATATCGTTGGGGTTGGCGAAAGATTCAGACGAATCAAAAACTTTTTCATCCCGCACAAAATCCGCAGGGCAATACGAACGAACTTGGCGAACTTGCAAAGCTGATTTAGAAAGCAGTTCCCTATTGCTTTGTTGCTCAGAAATTACCGCAGCAAAAATGCGAGGCAGATTTTCAGCAATCTGACTTACAGATAGGCCGGTAACGTCGATTCCGTGCTTGTGGCAGAGTGCCAAGAGGGCGGGCGAGATATGAATTGATTCGCTCATTGCACAATGCTCCAAACGTGCCCGCACGATACGTTGGAACACTCAGACAATGAGTGGAATCATCCAATTCGATTTAGAAACTCGCGGGCGGAGTGCAACGAATTAGACCTAGGTATTATAGCTTAGAAAGTGCTACAAATCAAGGGCTTTTAGAGCTACAAACGCAGAAATATAACGTATTTCCCAGTGAATAACAGCAAAGTATAGAACTTTAGGAAAGACTTGCTCTATCCAACTGAGCTACGGGAGCATCCATCCGCGAGACACCGGGCTTCATGGCGAGGTTCATTTGAACGGCTCCATGGTGCAGTGCCAGCGGATCACTGGATTATGATCGTTTGGGCGGGAATTGGGAAGCATCGGATTCTCATGCTTCTGCGCTGTGTCTATGAACCTGGCGGTGAAATTGGCCGCGGCTTGGTGAGGGAAATGCCCATCGTATACGCCATGAGAATCAAGACGCCCCCCACGAGCAGCGTGAAAACAAATGACCCGCGGAGGGGCCAGCCGAACATGCCGCGGGGATCGACATGGAACAGAAAATCGAACGCGAGCTTCCCGAGGCACACATGTAGCACCGGGATGAACTGGCTGAGCGCCACGATCTTGCCGCCGGCGATCAACCGGCGCGCAACGAGGTCCGAGCGGCGGGCGAAGGACAAGCTGACTAAGAACAACACCGTGCAAGCGGCAATCATCGCCATGAAGCTCGGCGGTTGATTCACGTACACGCCCAGCACAATCACCGCCGGCAGATTGAACACAAACACCGGACCCCAGCGCTCGGGACGCTCGGGAATCAACGGGAGCGCCTCGGGCACGGCTTCGGCCTGGGGCAGCTCCGTCGTGGCGGTGACTTGCGGCGCTTCGTAGGGGTTCATTGGGCTTCCCTCTGCGATTTATGTTTCTTCGCGCGCTCGTTTGCTACTTCTTCCTCGGACATCTCGCCCCGATCCGCGAAGATCGGCAGCGACCCGAGGAGCAACGCCACGAGCATCAAGCTTACCCCGATGAAGAGCGTTAGAAAGATGATGGCGGAGGGCGGATAGTCGGGGAAGAAATCGTATTCCCCTCCCGCGTCCGTCATATCCACCGGCGGCGGAAGAGTGTAGAGTCTCAAGGCTTCGACCAGAAAATTGCCTGCTGCATAGAGAAGTAAATGCACGAATGGCAACATTTGGCTAATTGCGAGAATGACCCCGCCAGGAATGAGTCGAACGCCGAAAAATGGCTTTCTTAAGACGAGCCATGACGACAGCACCAACAGAAGGGCGATCATCGCCATCATTCCCCACAGTCCTCTCCGATCGCAGCGCTGCAATCCGATCACGAGCGGGAGCGGCACGTTAATCAGAAAAACGATCAGCCACAAACGGAGCGAAACCCGCGCGGCAACCGGCTTGCGCGAGGGTGTCGTTTGCAACTCCGCTTGCGGCGCGGCGTAGGGATTGTCGCTGGGTTGCTCGAGCATGAACAATTGACTTCAGTAAGTAAGCAGACCGCCTGGGTGTAGGTAGTACATTATTTCTTTAATCTTCCCAGTTACTCATCGCGTCTTGTTCCGGTCTTACGCACTCAGTAGAATTCAACTCATGATCCTTTGGAACCGCAATTTTCCGGCATCCGAGCACGAGTTGTATCTCAAGCTCTTCATCACCAACGGCGGCGGTTGGTGACTTCTTTCGTCGTGCTACTTTAACTTCGGGTGCTGCTGGCGAGGCCAGCATTGATGGTGCTCGATATCTTTCGACCAATCGCACTGGCCGAGCCAGTCGCACCCGGCAATCATTCTTTTTCAAGGCTATTTTATGGATCATCCGCGCGCGAATCCTGCGCTTCCTGCCGAACCGATTCATCGGCTGACGACGCCGATCAAGCATTACCTGCACATCGAAGCGGCGGGCGGGATCGTGCTGCTGGCCGCAACGATCGTGGCACTCTTCTTCGGCAACTCGCCCTGGGCTGCGGCGTATCACCATTTCTGGCACACGCCCGTCGGGTTCAGTGTCGGCGCGTGGCGGATGGAGTATTCGCTCGAGCATTGGATCAACGACGGGCTCATGGTGCTGTTCTTTTTCTTGATCGGGCTCGAGGTCAAGTACGAACTGATCCTCGGCGAGCTGCGCGACACGCGACAAGCGATCTTGCCGATCATGGCGGCGCTCGGCGGGATGGTCGTGCCGGCCGCGGTGTATCTGGCGATTCAACACGAAGGGACGGCCGCGCGCGGCTGGGGCATTCCCATGGCGACCGACATCGCGTTTGTCGTCGGCTGCATGGCGGTGTTAGGAAAACGCGTGCCGCATGGGCTGCGCGTGATGTTGCTGACGCTTGCGATCGCCGACGACATCGGCGCGATCCTCGTCATCGCGATTGGGTACTCGACCGGCGTTGATTTCACCGCCCTCGCTTGGGCGGGCGGCGGACTGCTGGCGATTGCCGCGATCGCGCGGCTAGGCGTGCGCGCTTTTCTGCCGTACATCTTGCTCGGAATCGCTGTCTGGTACGCGTTTCTTGTTTCAGGCGTGCATGCCACGCTTGCCGGCGTGCTGATTGGCTTGATGACGCCGGCGCGGCATTACGTTGGGCCGGAGTTGTTCCGCGAGTTTCTCGACTCGAGCGCGACACTGATTACCGCCGAGGATACGCCGGCGCAGCGGAAACTTCTCGAGCAGGCGAACCGCCTGCGCCAAGCGGCACGCGAAACGGTCTCGCCGCTGGCGTACTTGCAGACGCTGCTGCATCCGTGGGTCACGTTCTTGGTGCTGCCGATCTTTGCGCTGGCCAATGCGGCCGTGAAGATCGACGTCGGCCAATTATTTTCGCAAGTCGCGCTCGCGGTGATGCTCGGGCTGTTGATCGGTAAACCCGTCGGGGTGTTTCTTTTTAGCTGGATCAGTGTCAAGTTGGGCATCGCGCCGCTGCCGGCGCGGACCACATGGCCGACGCTGTTCGGCGGCGCATGCTTGGCCGGCATCGGCTTCACGATGGCGCTATTCATCGCGACTCTGGCGATGACCGATACGGCGATGCTCGAGCAGGCCAAACTCGGCGTCCTCTCCGGCTCGGTGTTGAGCGCGGTGCTTGGGATGGGGATTCTGTGGAGTATGCCGGTGCCGGAGAAGGTAGAGTAAATGCCAGCATATGAATCTCAATCCTTATGAACCGCCGCAAGTGGTCACGGTGTATCGGGTAGCGAACACGCGTCCGTTCGTGCGTGGCTGGATGACCTACGCCGGATTCTTTTTGGTCAACTTGGTCGTGGCGTACACTTTTGATGAAGCCTATTTTACAATGATCAAGTCCGTCTCGGAGCCGCTCACGAAATATGTCCTAAACGGCGAAGTACCACGACTTGAAGAGTTGGTGATTATGCGAGGGTACATCGGTTACGCGGTTTACCTGCTGTCCCTGTTACTTATTCCTTGCGTTGCATATTGGGGATATCGGCTCATCTGCTTCACTTGTCGAATGATTACTGCGGGCAAAGGTGTTTAGTGCTCAAAAGTGCGTTGCCACTTGATGTACAGGCGACGCGCATTTTTTTATCGCCCTCGCTAACGCTTCGCGCCTACAAAAAAATGCCGGCCATGGTCCGGCGAAGCGGTCAATTGCTGCGCAATTGTGATAGCCGATGTGCCGTTTCGACGGCGGATGCCGTTTTCGCAAGCGCATTGTCGTCACTTATGTCCACCGGCACATAGAGCGCCGAATCTTCGCGGCGGACGAGGATGTCTTCGGTTGCCACGGCACGCAGCATCCACACGGCCGACTCTTCGTCTCTACATTCGATGCCGACCCAGCCGGGCGATTCGCCAAGCCAGGTTTTCAAGCCGGTCGAGGCTTGGATTTTTTCACAGAGAGACGCCGACTCAGCATCGTAGCGCTCGCGATCGGCCGCAATTTCGTGCGGCAGTGGCGGGCGGATCAAGTACGGGGCCGCGCCCGACGGCATCTGCTCGGGTTCGACGTGGTCGAAGAGATAGTGGCACGTCTTGGCCACGGCGACGACGACGTTTTTGAGTTCCTTCTCGAGGCGGAAGTGCGGACCCGCCGGCACGAACAGGACCGCGCCCTCGTGTCGCGCGATAACATTCTCCGCCACAATCGCGCGCACCAACCACGCGGCCGTGGCCGCGGAGTCACATTGCAACCCAATCCAGCCCGGCGGCGCTGCGGCGATCAACGGCAGATCGACACACGCGCCGAGAGCGCGCTGCAATTCCGCGACAACGGCGGCGTATTGCTCCGGTTCGCGTTGCGTTTCTTCTGCGGTAACGGGGCCGAGCAATTTTCCGCGATGAGGCGGCCCGCCGGCGAGCGCCAAGTGGCAGAACGTCGTCCAGATCTCGCCCCAGACGATCTTGCCCGCACTATCATAGCGCAGTTTCGCCGAACCCATCGACGCGGGCGAGACGGCTTCGAAGCAGCCGACATAACGCGGCGGGAGTAGGGCGTTGATGCGTGCTTCGAGTTGTTTCAGTTCTTCTTCCGGAGTCATGCTGGCAATATCGACGATCTCAAGATTTCACGAAAATGTTGGATCAGAAAATGAAGGCAAATCTCACTGCCGGTTTTGTCACTTGTCACAGGATCGATTAGCCAAAAAAAGTTGATTCACGCCTTTTAAAGAGGACTTGGAACTAGGCAAGAGAATGAAGGCAAGAGAATGATTTTTTGATTCATTCTCCTGCCTTCATTCTTCTGCCAATCTCTGGGGAGTACAACAGGTTGAGTCTCGCCCCATTCCGAAAAGCCGTTTCGCCGGGAAAATCGTTCCTGGAATAGGCTTTTAGTTTATCAGGGCCGCACCTGCTAACAAATCTCCCGATCTGACGCTTAGGGCTAGAAGTGATTCTTCATCTTCACTTCCCTCTAGCCACGAGATGTCCATGTCTTCGCGTTTTCAGCGTCAATCGTCGCAGCGTCAATCCTCACCTCGTCCCTCCTCGAAGCGGCGTTTTTCCTTGGAACTGCTCGAAGATCGGTCGATGATGGCCGGGATTCCGGCGCTGAGCAGCTTGCCTGGAGCGGCGCAGACGCTGTTCCTCGACTTCGATGGCGATTTCCTCGCGACCTGGAATCGGACGGACAGCAACCAGACGTACACCAACGTCAATGTCGGCGAGTTCAATCTCGACAACATGGCGGGGATCAGCGACATGGAGACGGCCGCGATTCGCAAGATTTGGCAATCGGTCGCCGATGATTACGCCCCGTTCAATGTCAACGTTACGACACTCGCGCCGGCGAGCTTCGCTAACGGCGTCTCGCTCCGCGTCGTCATGGCCGGTGATACGACGGCGACGCTGCGGACAAGCGCCAACACGACCCACAACATGAGTGGCACCGTTTTTATCGGGGACGACAACGGCAGCGCTGTCAATACGTCGGGCTACGCCGCGATCAACTCGTACACGAACGGCGAACCGAATACCGTTTATGTTTTTGCCAAATACATTAACACCTGGGGGACGACCGATAGCGAAGGCCGGTTTCGCGATCTGCAATATGTCATGGCGACCACCGCCAGCCACGAAGCGGGCCATGCGTATGGCTTGGAGCATCATGGGAATTACGACGTCGGCACGAACGTCACCACGCCGATCATGGGTTCCAACACGCAAGGCGATCGGTCGATCTGGTCGGTGTACACCGTGGGTAGCACGACGGTAAACAGCCTCACTCATTTGACCAATGTCTTTGGCGCGCGGGCGGACGATTATTCGAGCAGCTATGGCAGCGCCACGAATTTTCCTCTCTCGTATAGTCCGCTGCACGGTTACGCTGGCAATGTCACGGGAATTGTCAGCTTGAATAGCGACCGCGATCTGTTTCGCGTCACCGTGAGCAGCACGACGACGTACAACTTCAACGTGACGACGCCAGCGTTTGGGAATCTCGACGCGAAAATGATTCTCTATCGCGTGTCGTCGATTCCGTTCTTTGGCTACTACTACGAAACGATAGCGACATCCGATCCGGCGATTACGCCCTACCATCCGTTTAGCGGGCTGGGGGCGTCGTTCCAGATCACGCTGCAACCCGGGACGTATGCCGTCGCCGTTCTCAGCCACGGGGGTTATGGCGACCTGGGGCAGTACACGCTGCGGATTTCGCAGCCGTCGACATTTTACTACGATGTCAATCTACTGACGCTCAGCACGGCGACGTCGACCACGACAAGCACCACCACGACATTGTCACCCACCAAAACGACTTCCATGCTGACAACGTCCAAAAGCATGGGGGGGGCAGGTAGTACGTTAGAAGCCCCGAAACTAGTCGCGGTAGCGACCACTGCCCCGCTCGCGGCAGAGCAAGAACGGCAGTTGCTCAAGATCAACAAGCTGCGCGTGCTTGATGATTTGTTTGCGAAGTGGGAGTGAGCGAAGCAGGAGAAGAAATCAGGATAACAGGGGGAAAGGCTCCCGGCACTATTTCTCAGTCGACCTATGGAAACGGAAGTCTTAATGGAACGCTTGAGAAGCAGACCTCGGACACCAACATATGGGTATAATTTTGTGATGAACAGGCCATAATAGCAATCGTTGCGACATTCTCGTTCTAGACATCTATAGGGAGTTTGACATGCGTTTAGGCATCTTTATCGGATTCATTTTAGTGAGTGTCATACCTTGCTTGTCAGCTCAAGAACATGGCAAAGGTGTTACTCTAAAGATTCCTGAAAAAATGTCTTGGAAAGATGGACCTGCTTCACTACCGAAGGGCGCACAGATCGCCATTCTAGAGGGTGATCCTAGTAAAGAAGGTCCGTTTGTTTTTCGTGTCAAAGTACCTGACGGCTATCAAATTCCACCGCACACTCATCCCAAAATGGAACGAGTATCGGTGATATCTGGAACATTCAATATCGGAATGGGCGCGAAGTTCGACAAAGAAACGACCTCTGCCATGCCTGCTGGTAGCTACGGCTTTTGGGAACCTGGAATGCAGCACTTTGTTTGGACCAAAGGTGAAACCATTGCGCAATTTCATGGCATGGGACCTTGGACGATTCAGTATGTCAATCCAGCCGATGATCCAAGAAATCAAAAGTGAAATCACGCTAGAGTTATCGTGGCCCCGTTCTTCGCGAGGTTTTTTTCGCGCTATAGGGCTTCGTTAACCATTCTTTACCCACGGGAGCGGGAGGGTGAACAAAGGGAAGCTCGACCTGCTCAATAAGTTGTGCCCCAGTGATTGCTTCCGCATAATCAAGCTTCCTGCTCAGAGTAACTCACGACGAACGACAGCTTTCGAAAGTTCCCTTCGTATGTTTGGAGAATCACGAATGCGACGCCTCCTGTTACTCATTCTGGTTCTTAGCGTGGCTGGGTCAGGGGCGGCCGAACCTCCCAACGAACCTGCACTCACCCCACACCACGGCGAACTCAAGACACTTGTCGACCCCAAAACGAAGGACGACTATCAGCCGCTACTGGAGTTCGGCAAACCCGACGCGTTCAAAACGCTCGTCAACCCCACCTGCTCGCACTGTATTGATGAGGCCAAAAAGCGATCTGGGGAGCTCCGCGATGATGACCGCGTTTTGGCGTGGATTCGCGGTTACTCCGATGCGGGAGCCATTCCAAACCGCTTCTTCCTAAATTCTTATCGGGTCATCAGCGACAGTTACGGGGTCTTCGTTTACGACCCCGACGCGGGTTTCGCGCGGGGGTTCGCCCCTTCCTACGATTTCAGCTTCCACGGCTGGCGCAACGGCGTCATGGTCATGCAGCACAAAGATGGCACGCTCTACTCTTGCCTGACCGGAGTTGCTTTCGACGGCCCCCAGAAGGGAGCCCGCCTGAAACCGGTCCCGACGTTGGTGAGTGACTGGGGTTTCTGGCTCAAGCACTATCCCCACGGCGTGGCTTACAACATGTTTGAAAAATACCAGCCAATCGAGCTGCCCAAGGAGATTAACGAGGACTCTCAAAAGAGCCGCGGTCCGGCGGACAAACGACTGCCTGCTGACGAGTTGGTGCTGGGCGTTTGGACCGGAAAGGTCGCGAAAGCTTACCCGCTGGCTCAGCTTGCCAAAGCTGGATTCGCCGTGGATGAAGTGGATGGAGAGCCGCTGGTTGTGCTTTGGGAGCCAACGACAAAAACGGCAGCGGCGTACAAACTGGTGGCGCACCAGCCGCGGAAGTTCCTCGCGCCGCGGCCGGACAAGACCGGAGTCTCCCAGCCCGACCCAGGCATCCCGCTCCCAGTGGGCACCCCTGTTGCTCCGACGCGGAAGCTGACCTTGCAACTTGCGGACAAGTCTGCCGGCGGCTCGTTCACTGATCAGGAGACTGGCTCGCGTTGGGATATCGCGGGCCGCGCTGTTGAGGGCGAGTTAAAAGGGTGGACGCTGACTTGGCTCGATAGTACGCAAGTCAAATGGTTCGCCTGGGCCGCGGAATACCCGGAAACGACGATCCATACCCCAGCGAAAGTCGGAGCAGCGGAGACAAGGCTCAAAGGCGCAATGATTTCGGTGGAACAAGTCGACACCGATCGCTTGCGCTCGCTCAAGGCAGAGGACTACAACGCCATTGTGTTGGCCCTGGATGGCGCGAACGCCGCGAAAGAGCGAGAGGCCGCGCGGGCGATCGGGGCGGCGGGATTCGATTTGTACTACTGGATCGAGATTGGCCGCAATGCGGCACTCGCGGACGCGCATCCCGAATGGATGGCGAGTCTTGAAGTGCATCATGCGGAATGGCGACGCTTATTCCCCAAGTTCCCGCAGCCCAAAGCAGGCGAGGTGGTGAAGAATTATCCTTGGGTGCCGGTTCTCTATCGGGAAACTTTCCCGGTTCACTTGGAGCGCGTGAAAAAGTTGCTCGCCGACAAGCCAGTGCCGCGCGGAGTCTTTCTGAACGACCTCCAAGGCCCGCCTTCGTCATGCGGCTGCGGCCATCACCTCTGTCGCTGGGCGACCGATTATGGTCCGGTAGAGAAAGCGACAGCGACACGATTGCCCATCGATGCGGCGGCTAAATTTGTGACTGAAGTAAAAAAGCTATCGCCTGAAGCACAAATCATTCCCGTCTGGGTCACAGAATGTGAGGAGCACGACAAAGAGAAACTCTGCGCCGGGGTCAATTGTTTCAAGGGCGTCTGTTGGCGCGAGTGGACGGCGCAGTTGATGCCGGTGGTTGCGGAGTCAGATACCGTCGCTGCGCTGCTGCCGTATCGCGAGTTTCAACGCGACCTACCCCGTTACGGGACAGAGGCGGGTTGGATTAAGGAGGCGCTCGAATCCTTTTCTACTATGCCGACGCGTTACAAGGCCGCGGGGGTGCCGGCGCAACGGCTTGTCGCCGTTCTTCAAGGCTGGGACGTGAAACCTGAACAAGTCACAGCGCAGATCACCCAAGCAAATGCTGCCGGAGCTGCCGGATATGTCGTGTCGCTGATGAAACTCAATCAGGATTGGGAGCCGCGAATCTTAAAAGTCATGCCGATGGAGAGTCGCTGATTCAATACCTCATCACACCAAATGATTGACGACGAGGTTCTTGACCCCTGGTAAGTCCCCACTTAGCACGGGACCGTGCGAGCGTTTTTCCCATCCACAGAGTGTGCCACCCTCAAAGTGAACCACTTCACGGCGGAGATTTTGCTGCTGATGACGGTAATCTTTTGCTAGAATCGCGGACGAATTCTCTTCGACGATTCATCTGGTAAGCCGTTCCTCGCCGAGCCGATGCCAAGCCCCGAAACAAAACTCCTGGCCAGTGCCGGCCGTTTGCTGTTGGAGTACAACGACTCGACGGAGAATATTTTCCGCGCGCTGCGGACGACAGCAAAGGCTATCTCGGATCAATCCTTTGAAGCGGTGATTACTTACGGCGGCGTGACCATTGCGCTCGGGACGGAAGCTCCCTTGCACTTGCCGGTTCACGAGCTGCGCTACAACGCGGCTCTCCAGGCGCGCGTCCATGCGATCTTGCGAGGGATCCAGGCGGGTAACCTCGATCTCACCGTTTGTCAGGCAAAGTTCGACGAAATCGAGGCCCGCACGCCGCGCCATCCGCTTTGGCTCCGCGTAGTTTGCCTCGGCGTGGCGGCCGCTTGTCTGGCGATCTTGCTTCGGGCGGACACGGGTGCGATCGTCGCGGCAGGAGTTTCCACGGGGATCGGTCTCTTGGCGCGGCAGGAAATGGGCCGGCGGCATTTTGTTCTGCTGTCGTTGCCATTGACGGCGGGATTTCTTGGTGCTGTCTGCAGCGGCTTCGCCTATCGGATGGGCTGGACGCAGATGCCCGCGCTGGCGTTGATCGTGCCGTCGCTGATGCTCGTGCCGGGACCGCACTTGATCAATAGTCTGCTCGATCTGATCGATAATCATCTGACGATGAGCCTTGCGCGGCTGTGGCTCGCGGCGGGGATTCTTGTCGCGAGTGCGCTGGGCATGGCCCTCGGGATTGCCGTGACGTTGCCCGAGCTTCCGCAAAGCACGCATTCGAACGCCAGCGACCTAAATCTCGTTTCCGATATGGCCCTGGCCGGATTGGTCACGCTGGGGTTCGCGCTTTTTTACAACAGCGCTTGGCCGCACGCGGCGATGGCCGTTGCCGGCGGCATGATCGGTCACGGGACACGATACCTGGCGCTCGAAGGGAACTGTGGCTTGATTACGGCCACTTTTCTGGGGTCATTTGCGGTAGGCGTGATCTCAGCGCTGATTGTGCGGCGCTCCCAGGTTCCTTTCGCCGTCGTCGCGTTCGCCGGCGCGGTGACAATGATGCCGGGCGTGCAGATCTATCGCGCAGTGAGGGAATCGTGGCAACTCGCCCATTTTTTAGACGCTGCCGACTCGACTGTTGTCGCGCTCACTCTTGGGTCCGCAGCCCAAGCATGCTACGTTGTCTTGGCGCTCGGTCTCGGGCTCATCAGCGCGTCTCGAATTCTAAATCCGTCAAAGTAACGAGCGTTATTGGGATGATTCTGCAACTATTGCTCGCGTTGGGACTAACCGGCATTACAGTCACGATTCATGCCGTTGGAGCAGTGTGGATCGTTCTGCCACTGGCGGGTGTCTGGGGACCAGCAGCCAGCGAATCGCCCTTCCCGCCAATTAAACCATTGATTTATTTGGTGAGCGGCTTGCTGCTGTTGCATCTGCTGGAGATGGCCATCTGGGCGGGAGCCTTTTCGCTGTTCGGCATTTTGCCGGATTACGAAACCGCGCTCTACTTTTCCCTGAAGAGTTACACCACGGTGGGTTACGGAGATGTCTTGCCGGCGGAGCGCTGGCGATTGCTGGGTCCAATCGAAGCAGCCGTCGGCGTGTTGATGCTCGGGTGGTCGACCGGTTTTCTCGTCGCCGCGGTGCAACGAACCATGAGCGGGCGATTCGATTCATCGACAAAAGAGTGAACAGCCGCGAGGAATTTCTAGCCCGTCGCGTTAGCGAGGGCGACCCTCGTTTTTATCGCCCTCGCTAACGCTACGGGCTACAAATGTCGTCTCGCAGCAACACCCGCAAATGCTCTTCCACACACCCCGCGAGGATGCCGGGGTTGTAGCCTCCTTCGAGCAGGCTCACGAGCTTGCCGCCCGCGTATTCGTTGGCGATCGCGAGTGTTGTTTCGGTGAGCGGGATGAAGTCTTCGGTCTCTAGGCCAAGATCGCCCACTGGATCGTCGCGATGCGCATCGAAGCCAGCGCTGAGCAGCACCAACTCAGGCTTGATCCGCGCGGCGAAGTCACTCAACTCGTGTGCGCACTGTGCGAGGATTTGCTTTACCGGCGTTCCATGGGTCACGGGGATGTTGTGCGTCGCGCCGAGTCCGTCGCCGGTGCCCGTTTCGTGGCGATCGCCGGTGCCGGGATAAAACGGCCAGCGATGGAGCGAAAAAAATCCGACGCGCGGGTCGTCGTAGAACAGATCCTGCGTCCCGTTGCCGTGATGGACGTCCCAATCGACGATCAACACGCGAGATAAACCCGCGGCCAGCGCGGCGCGTGCCGCGATGGCGATGTTGTTCACAAGACAAAACCCCATCGGCGCGTTGGCAAGCGCATGATGCCCCGGCGGACGGATCAGGCACAGCGCGTTGCGTGCTTCGCCGCCGAGCACGCG
>JBGSSS010000196.1:0-5096 GCA_041736895.1 Pirellulales bacterium | reverse complement strand
GATCCGGCGACGGTGATCCTCGCGCGGACCGACGCGCGCGGCACGCATGGGTTCGCGACGGCCGTTGATCGTGCCAAGGCGTACGTCGAAGCCGGGGCCGACGCGATCTTTCCCGAGGCGCTCGAAACGCGCGACGAGTTCGCCGCTTTCCGCCGCGAGATTCAAGTCCCGTTGATCGCCAACATGACCGAGTTCGGTAAGACCCCACCGCTGGCGATGAACGACTGGAAAGAGCTTGGCTATAATGGCGTCTTGTTTCCCGTGACGCTCTTGCGCGTCGCGATGAAGAGCGTCGAGCAAGCGGTAGATGAATTGCTCGGCAACGGCACCCAAGCGGCGCTGCTTAGCCAAATGCAAACCCGGCAAGAGTTGTACGACTTGCTCGATTACCAAGGGTATGAACATCGCGACCGCGATTACTTTCAGGGGTGAGTTTTTCAGAAATACTTATTGCCACTGATGAACACGGATTAAAAACTGATTTTCACTGATCATTCAATTCGAATGTATTTTGCTTTGTCGGAATTCTTCTGATCAGTGAAAATCAAATAATTATCCGTGCAGATCAGTGGCAAAAAATTGAGGAGCATCGCATGGGTTCAGAACAGAAGCCGCAGGAATTGGTCCGGGGGCTCGAAGGAATCGCCGCCGGCGAAACGGCCGTTAGTTCGCTCGACGGCGGGCTGTCGTATCGCGGCTACGCGGTTGAGGATCTCGCGAAGAACGCGACATATGAAGACGTCGCGTATTTACTGCTGCATGGCCACGCGGCCGATGCTGGGCAGATGGCCGCGTTTCGCGAGCGCATCGCCTCGGCGACGACGCTGCCCGATGGGTTCTGGCGTTGCCTGTATAACCTGCCGCGCACCTCGGTACCGATGGATGTGCTACGGACCGGCGTGAGTCTCCTCGCCGCGTGGGATCCCGATGCGCAGGACAACTCGCCCGAAGCCGAACTGCGCAAGTCCGAACGCCTGCTCGGCCAGATCGCGGTGATCCTCGCCGGTTGGTGGCGGATTTCGCAGGAAGAAGCGCCGCTCGACTACGATCCGGCGCAATCGCTCGCAGCGAACCTGCTGCGAATGATACGCGGCGACGAACCGGCGGAGCACGAGACCCGCGCGCTCGATGTCTCGCTGATTCTCTACGCCGAACACGAGTTCAACGCCAGTACGTTTACGGCCCGCGTGGTCGCGAGCACCTTGAGCGATCTTCATTCGGCCATCACCGCGGCGATCGGCGCTTTGAAAGGTCCGCTCCACGGCGGAGCCAACGAGCGTGTTCTCGAAGTGCTGCAAGAAGTCGGCTCGCCCGAGCGCGCCGAATCCTGGATTCGCACCGCGCTCGTGCAAAAGCGCAAGATCATGGGCTTTGGCCATCGCGTGTACAAAGTCGAAGACCCCCGCGCGACGCTGCTCAAGTCGTACTGCGTCGATCTCGCGACACGCGTCAATCAACTCGGCATGGAAGAGATGGCCGACACGATCGAACGGATCATCCGCGACGAAAAGCACCTGCCGGCGAACGCCGATTGGCCGAGCGGCCGGCTGTATCACTACATGCGTCTCCCGGTGCCGCTCTACACGCCGCTGTTCGTGGCCTCGCGCGTCGCCGGCTGGGCGGCGCACGTCATGGAACAACACGCGGATAATCGAATCATTCGGCCGTCGGCGATTTACACCGGTCCGGCAGTGCGAGCATGGAAAAAGTAACTCATTCGCCGTTTAGCGGCGACTCGAAGAGGAGCGTTTTCGCCTTCACGGCGAGCGAACTATTCTCGCATTCGCGTGTCCTAGACATTGCTCCTATAAACCGATAAAATCGATTTCCAGACGATTTTCTACATTAAAATCGTCTCACCCCGGAGGGGGCGTAGCTCAGTTGGGAGAGCGTCGCGTTCGCAATGCGAAGGTCGTGGGTTCGACTCCCATCGTCTCCACTCCAAACAGCCCGCTGATCAAAATCAGCGGGCTGTTTTTGTATCAATACAGCACTCATTTCTTGCAGTTTTCGTTGTGTCGCGTGTCGCGTAGCTGCTAAAGTAAATCAGCGGGACGAAGTCCCCGCTAAGCCGCGGCGTCCACGCCCGGCATTTCCGAACGTACGGATCCCAGCATGCGTTTCCTTCTGGCGATTTACGTTTTCACCGGCTACACACTGGTGGCGTTTTGCCAGAACTATGCGAAGCAGCATGCGATCGGGGATTGGTTGATCGTGATTGGAGTCCATGCGGCAGCCGTAGCGCTGACCGTGGTCGGGATCTGGCAAGCACGCACGAAGGGAACGTTTTTGGGCGCGAATACCAAACTGTTCTGCCTGACCGCCGCGATCTGCTATGCCGCCGGCATCGGCATCGGGTTTTACATCACAAAGATGCAAGCCATGCTAAAATAATTTCGCCGCCAAATTTTGCAGCCTGTAGCGTTAGCGAGGCCGACAAAAATTTTTGCCGTAAAGAAAATCAAAAATTCGATCAGAGGAAATCGTTGTCAGAGAATCCTTACGAATCACCGCAAACGAGCCACAGCTCAATACTCAATCGTCAAACATCTTGGGTGTTGCGTTTGGGGGCTTTGCGTTGGAGTATTTTGCTTTCGTATGTAGGAATGTGGGCATGGTTTGGATTGGCACAGCATGTCATGAGACAAATTTATGGTGTTCCCCCAACTTGGACGCTACCTGAAGGTTTAGAGTACATGTATCTTGCGATGTTGATGACGCTCATTTGGGGAACACCGATTGGGTTGCTCGCTTTTGTAATAAACAACAAATGGGTTGCTACGCCATACTTCATCATTGTGGCAATTTATTTCCTAATCTACCTGAAGAACGTTTAGAGATATGCATTCAATTAGGAAGATCTCATTCAAACTGATCCCTATTCACACTACTTTACCAATGCCCAAATCTAACTCTTCCCTCTTTGCTTTTTTTGCTTTCTTTGCTGCAAAAAAATCCCCATGCATTTTTTTGTGTCTTCTGTGTCTCTTTGTGGCCACTCTCTCCTTGTGGCAACAACCGGCGTATGCGCAACGCGACCTCAAGGAAATCCCGCCCGTCGATCCCGAGATCGAACGCGCGACGTTCAAACTCCCGCCCGGGTTCGAGGTCAACCTCTTCGCCGCCGATCCGCTCTTGGCCAAGCCGATCCAGATGAACTGGGATTCGCAAGGCCGGCTCTGGGTCGCGACTAGCGAAACCTACCCGCAGGTCGAGCCGGGCAAACCGGCCAATGACAAGGTCATCATCCTTAGCGACGAAAACCACGACGGCGTCGCCGACAAGACGACTGTCTTTGCCGACAAGCTCCTGATCCCGACGGGCGTGCTCCCCGGCGATGGCGGCGCGTATGTCGCCAATAGCACCGAGCTGCTGCACCTCAAGGACACCGACGGCGATGGCAAAGCGGACCAACGCAAGATCGTCCTCAGCGGGTTCGGCACCGAGGACACGCACCACATCATTCACACGTTTCGCTGGTCGCCGCGCGGGACGATGTTCTTCGCCCAATCGATCTACATCCACAGCCACGTCGAAACACCGCACGGGGTAAAGCGACTGATGGCTGGCGGGTTTTGGGAGTACGACCCGCGCACGCAAAAGCTCGGCGTCTTTGCCACGGGGCTCGTGAACCCGTGGGGCATCGCCTGGGACAAGCAGGGGAACATGTTCGCCACCGACGGCGCTGGCAACGAGGGGATCAACTTCGTCTTCCCCGGCAGCGTCATGGCTACCGCCTACGAAGCCGAACGCGTCGTCCGCGGCCTCAACCCCGGCAGCCCCAAGCATTGCGGGCTCGAGATCGTCGAGAGCGAACACTTGCCCGCGGACTGGCAAGGGGACATGATCACGTGCGACTTCCGCGCGCACCGCGTCTGCCGGTTCAAGCTCAGCGACGACGGCAGCGGCTTCGCGAGCAAGGAAATGCCCGAGGTGATCAAGAGCACGCACCCGGCGTTCCGCCCGATCGATGCGAAGATCGGCCCCGACGGCGCGCTCTACATCGCGGACTGGTACAACCCGATCATCCAACACGGCGAAGTCGACTTCCGCGACCCTCGGCGCGACAAGACGCATGGGCGGATCTGGCGCGTGACGTGCAAGGATCGGAAGTTGGTGACGCCGCCGAATTTGGAAAAGATGGAGCCAAAAAAATTGCTTGATCAGGCAATGTCCAAGAATCTCTGGGAAAAAGAGCAATCTCTTCGAATGTTATATGAGAAGCAGCCAGATGGTTTTCTAGATTTCAACAAAGCTCCTGTAATGAAGTTCCTTTGCCTTCGTTCAGATGAAAGTATGAACGAACTCATCGAAAGCAAGGACTTTTCGGAAAGACATCCTGCCGAATGGATACCGCTTCTGAAATTACGAGCCTTCGACCGTATCGCGTCACCTTTAGAACTAAGTATTGCGAGGGACAACTTAAAGTTTTCTTTGAAAAGTCCTAATGCAAGGAAACGATTGGAATCAATATGCTTTCTTCAAAGCATCGACCCGAGTCTTCCTGGAATAACGGAATACTTAGCGATTGCTGCAAAAGCCCTCGACCAACCAATGGATCGATTCATTGATTTCGCACTCTGGAAAACAATGCGCGAGATAAGTCCCGCATGGCTCGCGGAACTCGAAGCCGGCAAGAACCCCTTCGAGAAACCATCGCACCTGTTCTACGCCCTAAACTGCGTCCCGGCCGACAAGGCCGCGCCGGCGATTCGCGCGGTGTTGGAAAATAAGCTCGTGCCGGAGAGCGAACTGCCGAAGTTCACGGAGTTGCTCTATGCCCGGGGGAACGTGAACGATCTGGCGGCCGAGATCGACAAGACCGATTGGGGGGCCGAGAAACCGGCGGCGCTGGTGAAGCGATTGGAGTTGATGCAGCGGGTCGCGGCAAAGAATCCCGCGGCACCGAAGAACGCGGCGAAGCTCGTCCCGCTCGCCAAACACGCCGACCCCGCGGTTCGCGCCGCGGCGTATCGGTTGGTTGGGCAATGGCGCGGCAGCGATGTCTTTGAAACGCTCCGCGATAGTGTCGCCGATGCGAAAGCGCCGCTCGAATTGCGCGTCGCTGCGGCGAATGGCTTGATCCACAACCCGGC
>JBGSSS010000131.1:0-6725 GCA_041736895.1 Pirellulales bacterium | reverse complement strand
GGTCGTCGGTGCCTCGGCCGTGGCGATCGATGGGTGTTTGGTCGGCGACAACGGCGAGTCGCAACTGCTCGTCAGCGGTCCCGCCGATAGCAGCGTGACGAATTCGCGGTTGCTCGACAACACGGGTCCGATGGCCGAAATCCGCGGCGGCGGCGTGTTGAAGATCGATGGGTTGGATTACAAGCCGCAGCGCTAGGGGAAGTAGGCCCGGCGCAATATAAACTGGTTTGGCTCCCTCCCCTGAATGGGGAGGGTTGGGGAGGGGTGATTGCGCGAGAGAAGACTTAGAGTATAAAAAATACTATGCACGGAGCTTTCAGAGCTGGCCTGAGCTTCACTTCCCCACCTACCCCCCACCCTATCCCTCCCCCACAGGTGGGGAGGGGACCAGACAGGTTTTTGGAGTAGGAAGCTTTTTCTTTGTTTCACGCCGAACGTTCCTCATCAAAGGTTCCGCGCCAACCGTTCCGGGTCTTCCCGTTGGTCAGACCCGGCCACCCACGCGTTTTGCGAAATCAACCCAACAACTCCGCATGCCCCAACGCCGCGTGCTCGGGTCCGCTGGAGCGGAGGTCGCTGTGGAAGACGGTGACTTCGCTGACGGTCATGATGCCCGCTTCGTAGTCTTCGAATTCGGCAAGCTGCTCGCGCAGTTCGATCATGCCCGTGTCGCTCTGCCGAATGCGGCCGAGCGTCAGGTGCGGCCGATAGCGGCGATGCTCGCCGCGAAACCCGAGCGGCCGGAGTGCTTCCTCCAGGCGTGAATGCAGTTCGATCATCTCGTCGTACCCGTCGGTCACGCCGAGCCAAATCGTGCGCGGGTTATCAATCGACGGAAAGACGCCAATCCCGCGGCAAAGCAGATCGAACGTCGGCAAGTCGCGCACCGCGTCGTTGACGGTGTTCAGCAATTTCGGAATTTCGCGGTCGATGACATCGCCGAGAAAGCTCAGCGTGAAATGCAACTCGCCGGGACGAACCCAAGAGACTTTCGCCGTGCTCGACGCCTTGAGCTTGTTGACGAGTTTCTGCGCGCGCCCCGCCACATCGGGTCCGATTTCAGCGGCGATGAAGGTGCGGAGGAGGGGCATGATTTAGGGGACAGGAAGACAGGATTGCAGGAGGACAGGGAAGAGGAATGACAATCCTTGTTAAGAACCTGTCTGGCTCCCTCCCCCTTGCGGGGAGGGTTGGGGAGGGGGTTCTGGATTACAGGAATAACCTGGCTTCAAAATTCTTTCTTGCGAGACTTCTATTCTAATCCGCGCTCTGCCCCGCTCATCACCCCTCCCCATCGAGGGGAGGGGACCAATCCAATTTTCGTTCGGGGCGTGTGCGTGATTAGTTGAACCTCTAAAAACTCAACATCCCCCGATACTCATTCCACCGCGCATCGAGATCCTTGCGGCTGATCGTTTTGAGGCGGTCGAGGCTGAAATCTTCGACGGTGAAGCTGGCGGTGACGACGCCGTAGGCGAGCGCTTCCTTGAGCGTCTTAGGATCGAACTTCCCGCGTTCGGACAGGTAGCCCATCATGCCGCCGGCGAAGCTGTCGCCGGCACCGGTGGGGTCGATCACCTTTTCGGTCGGGTACGCCGGCAGGACATAGGTTTCGTCGCGGCTGAAGAACATCGCGCCGTGCTCGCCCTTCTTGATGACAACAAATCGCGGCCCGAGTTCGAGTACCTTGCGTCCCGCGGTGACCAAGTTCTCTTCATCCGAGAGCAGCTTCGCTTCGCTGTCATTGAGGACGAGCCCATCGAGCCGCTTGAGCAGCGCAAGCAAGTCGTCGCGCATGATCTTGATCCAGAGATCCATCGTGTCGGCGATGACCAAGTGCTTGCCCGTGGCCTGGTCGAGGACCTTCATCTGGTTCTTAGGCGAGTCGTTGCCGAGGAAGACGTACTTCGATTCGCGGAAGCTTTGCGGCAAGACGGGGTCGAACGTCTCGAGCACGTTCAGGTGTGTCTCGAGTGTCTCGCGGTCGTTCATGTTGGGCAGGTACTTGCCGCGCCAGCGAAACGTCTTGCCCCCCTTGATAATGTTGAGCCCGCTGGTGTCAACGCCGCGGGCTTGGAGCATGGCTGTGTGCTCGTGGGGCCAGTCTTCGCCGACGACGCCGACGAGGTTGACCTTGCTAAAGTGGCTGGCCGCGGTCGAGAAGAAGACGGCCGACCCGCCGAGGATATCATCCCGCACTTCGGTCGGGGTTTCGACGCTATCGAGGGCCACGGTTCCAACAACAAGCAGCGGCATGATTCAACAGGGAGAAAAGATGCGAAAAGCAGTTCATTGACGCCGCTTTGTTGTAGCAAATCATCGCGCCGAGTGTCAGGGATGCCTCGCGGCAAAGCCCGGGGTTTACCCCCTGGGAATAACAGAGTGACCGGAGCAGAAAGCATCACCGCTGATCGGTTCGCCAAATCCCGACGACGATTACCGTGCGAACATCTGCCAAGATTTGATAGTTGATCGCAAAGGGACTATCGAAACCGATGTGATTGTCGTCATCCCTCGATTCGCCAAAATCATAGGGTTTCGAGACGAGCTTTTCGTTAATAGTCCGAATTGTATCGCGGAGCAAATACTTCGCACGGCTTTCGCCGTTGATGATCTGCTCGAGACTTTGTTCCGCCTCGGGAATATATAAAACGCGATACTTCATAGCCCCAGTCTTCCCAAAATTTCCTCAAGGGGTTTGCCGGTTTTGATCTGCAGGCGTCGTTTGAGTTCTTCCTTGGAATAGGGAGGTTCCAAATCCTCCGGCCGAACCTGTTCTTGCACCGGCTGATAGATGCCGAGCGTTTTGCCTGTGCTGTCACACAACAAGGTGTAGCCCTTCAAGTCGCGGAGGGTTTTGAGCAACTCGGGATCAATCACAATTTTTTCTGGCATTTTCTTGTCTCCTGATCGTGAACGATTCAACGTATTCGATTGTACAGCATTTTGAGCAGGCGATATTTCATAACCCCAATTTCTGCAGAATTTCTTCCGTTGTTTTTCCGGTTTTGTGCTGGCGAGCGCGTTCAAGTTCTTCCGCGGTATAGGGCGGTTCCAAATTGACGAGTTCTTCTTCACGCGCTGGCTGGTAAACGCCGAGAGTGTTCCCATTGCTATCGCAAAGGATGGTGTAACCCTTCAAGCCACTCAACTGTTGGAGCAGCGCCGGATCAATCACGAATTTTTCAAACATTGCTACTCTCCCGAATGAGCAAAAGTCCCTAGCGACATTTTACTAGGAATTGTTGCTCCAGGCATCATGAAATTGCAGCGTGAATCATGCCAGCACGCCGCCCCCATGATTCCAGTGTGCCACTCCAATTATTTGGGTGGGCCACCCGCCTTCTTCCGCAGCGTATGAAACCCCATCTCGCGCGGCGGCGGCGCGGCCATCATCTGGCGCAAGACTTCGGCAATTTGCCGGATTTCATGGTCGTGCAATTGAACGGCGTCGCTGAGCTTTTGCAGTTGCTCGACAATCTCGCCCGGCGTCGCCAAGAGCCGACGAAGTTGAACGAAGACGCGCATGATTTCGATGTTGACTTTGATCGCCAGCGACGAGTTCAAAACGCTGCTGAGCATGGCGACGCCTTGCTCGGTGAAAACGCGCGGCGGCTTGCGTTTTCCGCCGTAACTTGAAGTCACAAATTGTGACTTCAAGTTTTTAAACTCATGCAGCGTAATGAGATACGAAAAGTCGTCCGGGAATCGGTCGACATTTCGCTTCACCGCTTGGTTCTAGACTTTCAGGTTTACTCCATACAATTCCGCCAGATCCGAATCAAGCATCACGCGTTGTCCGCGGACGATGACGATCCGCTTTTCGATCTTGTTCGCCAGTGCGATTTGGTTCTTGGTCATGACTGCCCCCGTTGAAAAAATTGACCAACTTGAGGTCACAAATTGTGACTTCAAGTTTTTAAGCCGTACCTGCTAAAGCAGATACGAAAACCCATGATCCTTCGTAGCTGAAGTCGTAAGACTTCAGTGAATTTGAGTTGGCGACGATCTTCTCGGTCATCTGAGGTCTCACGACCTCAGCTACAGCATCCTGGGTTAGAATCAACGATCCTTCACGCCCGCCGACGTGATCCGCGAGTTGCCCGCCGTGAACTTCTGGCCCGGCTTTTCGATCTGCTTCGGCAGCGGCGGGTTGGCGTAGATGCCGTAGTCGGGCTGCGCCGCTTTGTTGACGCGGTCGGCGATCGTTTCGCCTTCCTTAAGTTGCACAAACCCGCCCGGGGCATAGCCGCCGCTGCGCGTTTGCCAGAGAACCTTTTCATCGCGCACAATCTTCAGCACGCAATAGGTCGGCGTGAAGTCGAACTCTTGCACCGCGGGCTGGCCGGCGCGAAAGCCGAATGTCCGGTAGCTGAGCTTTTGCGTCTGGCCCGTTTCGGTCATCGCGATGATTTTGGTCGGCGCTGATTGGTTGTACTTGTAGCCGATCTTGAGCATTTGCTTGAGGATACCTTCTTCGGCGGTGAGCATCTTCTGTTGATCGCCCAGCGCGCTGACATCGACCGACAGCGTATCGCCCGGTTGGAGCAAGTACTCGACCGGCGGTGGGACCCAGTTCTTGGCGGCCGTCTTGGCCGCTTCGTGCGGCAGTTTCAACGGCACCATCCCTTTTTCACGGCCGTCGCTGACCGAACACCAGCAATACCCGCCGAGGTACTCGATCTTGTCGGCGCCCGAATATTCCCACAGCGGCTTGCCCGTGGTGATGTCGACGATCATCGATTTGCCGATGAGCAGATAATTCGGATCGGTCCAGACGAGTTCGCTCGCGGAGCCAAACGCGCCGCGGCGTTTTTCCTGCCACAGACTAGCGCCGGTCGCGACGTCGAAGATTTCCAACTGCGTGTGGCCGCCGATCGCCAGCTTCGTGGCGTCGGGGCTGAACGCGAGCGCTTGCATCGGCATGCCGAGTTCTTTGTTGGCCAAAATCTCGAGCGTTTTGACATCAAGGATTTTCACCGTGTTGTCGCCGGCAAGCGCCAGCCAGCGGCGGTCGGGACTGAGCGTGATGGCATTGATCTTGTTTTTGTCATCGCTCGCGGCGAGCGGTTGTCCGGTGGTGATGTCCCAGATCACGACCTTGCCCCAATTCCCTTTGATGATCGCCGTTTTCTCGTCGAGGTACATGCCCCAGCTCGCTTCGTTGTTCCAATCTTTGTCGTCGCGCGGCATCTTCCAGCCGCGCACGCGCTCGATGCCCGTCTTGCCGAGCTTCCAAACCTCGAGCATTCCTTTGTTCTCGCGATGATCGTCGGCAGACATCAGAACTTCGTCGCCGGCGTCGTTGATCGCGACGAGTTTGTACTTGCCCCCGATCGCGGCGGAGCCGAGCCCCTTGCCGGTCGTCATATCGATCAGGCCCAAGCGCGTCAGTCCGGTCGAGATCGGAAACGGATTGTTGTAGCAGACCATCAGCCGCTTGCTCGGCTTGCTGATCAGCACATTTTCCATGCGCTCATGGATGTCCGCCCCTGGCGGCAAGGCAAACGACTTGGCCCCGCTCATCGTCTCGGGTTTCACTTCGGGCACGGTCAGTTTCCATTCGGTCGCCGCGCCGAACTTCGCGCTCAGTTCCTTGACGTTGTTCCATTGCGGCGTGATCCGTTTTTGCAAATCGGGCGTCGGCGGACCGGCGTCTTTTCCCTTGGCACCCGGCCGCGCTTTGGGGCCGGTGGATTTTGGCGCGTTGTCCGGCGCGGCGGGCTCGACTTCTTGAAACGGATTGGCCGCCGGTTGGTCGGCGAGGTATTTCTGATCGGCCGCGCTGAGTTTGTCTTTCGGGACCTTGAGCGCCTTGCCTTCTTTGTTCTCCAGATAGACGTCGTTCCCCTCAACCTTGACCATCTTGGCTTCGACCTTGAACGTGCCGGTCGCATCGGACCAAGTCCGAAATTCCTCAGCCGCGCGGGCCACGGCGAGCAAGGCAATCAACCCAACCCACCAGCAAAAAAAGACTCGCCGCGACAAAGACCCACCACAATAATTCGAACGAAAGAGCGGCATAAAAACCCCCTGGGAGAAACAGGTGGAAAAGTATTTGGAAAGACGAAAGCACGTACTCGATTCGTTATAATCTCCGCCGAATCGCGGAGCAAGAAAAGCGAATGATCGCGGCGGAGCCGATAGCAGCCCGACGCGTCAGCAAGGGACAGCGGCGTCCGATATTGTGCTGACCGCAGGTGACCGGGGACGAACACGCGGTACTCCGCGCAATAAACTCAGTGAGGACCCAGAAGTGTGGACGCTGAACCTTGATGAATCTTCCAAGGCTCAGCATCAAACGTTCCGGGTCTTCCCGTTGGTCAGACCCGGCCACCCAGGCGTGTTGGTGTGCAAGGAACCCCAAGGGATTGGCAAAAACGCCAGTTTTTTCTTCAAAACGGGGTTTGATTTTGGGCCAGCAGATATGGTGTACTAAAGTTCATTTTATCTGCGGCAAAGAAAGGAACACCGATGGAAATCGAGCAAAAGTACCTGGACGAGGCTTGGGCGTTTCTAGGGTTTGATCCGCCTCCTAGTCGCGCGGCTTCGCATCCCGTGGCGCGGCTTCCTCCGCGGGCGCGGGCGACGGCGCGAAAGAACGTCGATTTGTTGTTGCCCCCGCTGATCGATCCGCTGGGGCCAATGCCGGCGGTGGCGTCAGAGGCTGCGCTGACGAAGCCAGGCAGCACCGCGCAGCAAGGCAGCACTGCGCAGCCAGGCAG
>JBGSSS010000126.1:0-10249 GCA_041736895.1 Pirellulales bacterium | reverse complement strand
GCGGCGCGCCGAGCCGCGTCTGCCAAAGCGCGCGGGCAGCGATCCAGACCTTGTGCCAGCGGCCGATACGGATGCGCTGTTGCAGCAACTTCGCACGCTGCTCGGAAACCTTGTCGAGCAACGCGCGATAGGTCGCGAACATGGCCGCGTAGATTCGTTGACCGTCACGCTCCAAGTGCCGCGGCAGTTCCTCGGCTTCGGCGTAGAGCTCGCGTGCCCGGGTCAGTTGCTGCTCGATCAGCCGTTCATACCCGGCATTGACGACGCCAGCTTCAAGCTCTTCCACGGAGTAGCCAGCGGCAGTGATCTCGTTGCGCGGCAGATAAATCCGCCCGCCGGCCGCATCTTCGCCGAGGTCGCGCAAGATATTCGTCAATTGAAACGCCAAGCCGCACGACGTTGCCGGAGCGAACGCCCGCTCGTCGCGAAAGCCCCAAACATGCAGGCAAATCAAGCCGACGACCGACGCGACGCGATAGCAATACGTCCGCAGTTCATCCCACGTCGCATACTCGCGGCCGGCGATGTCCGCCGCGACGCCGCGCATCACGTCGCGGAAATATTCCGCCGGTATGTTGTACTGCTGAATCGTTTCAGCCAGCGCCGGCAAGATGGGGCCACGCGCATCACCCGCGAGTGCCGCGTCGAATTGTTGCCATGCATCGTCCAATCGCTGCAGACGATACTGCTGTGCTAGGTTCAGCTTGTGTGAATAGAGATGCAAGTCCTGCCACAAAGGACTGCTCGGCAATTCTAGAGCAAGTTTCAGCCGCTCGGTCGCTTGATTCGAGATTGTCTTCTCGTCAGTAGCAGCGGCTTGCCATTCCAGGCTCAGCGGCCCATCGGCGATATCGTCCAACTCGCGCAGGTACGCATAGACCGCGTGCATCGCGCGGCGTTTTTCCAGCGGCAACAGCGCGAACGTGTAATAAAAGTTCGACCGTGCGCGGCGCGCGATGCGGGCGCAATACTCGTAGCTGGCATCGAGGTCGATATTCAATACGGCGTTCATCGCGGCACCTCGCTGCCTGCGGCTGCAAGGAGGTTCATGTCCTTTCGTTGAACATCGCTTGAGCTTGACGCTGAAGCGAAAACCGGCCGGCGTCCGCCACGCCATTGCCACCAAGTGCGCGCGAGCAGCGCGGCTTGGTCCCACTTGCTGACGCGCGGGCGCGCTTGCAGCACCTCGCCGTGAACCGCTTCGATTTTCGCTGCGATGGCGAGTCCTCCTTGAACCATGAGATCTAGATTCCGTCCCAACGACCACGGCAACTCGGCGACGAGGGGACGCCCTTCGACGAGCCAAGCCCGTGCCCGCGCGGTTTCATGCAGCACGAGCTCTCGTAGGTTAGGCTTTCCAGCCTGACTAAAAAACGCGACGAAGTCGTCCTCACACTCGATTCCAAACTTCGCCCACGATTCGCGCGGCAGATAAATCCGCCCGCGCTCGTGCCAGTCGCGGCTCACGTCTTGGCAGAAGTTCACCCACTGCAGCCCGGTGCAGATCGCATCCGACAACGCGGCCCGCTCGGGCGACCACGCGCGATACATATGGAGCACGATCCGGCCCACGGGATTCGCTGAATAGCGGCAGTAGTCCCGCAACTCGTTAATCGTCGCGTAGCGCGTGCGGGTAGTATCTTGGCGGAACGCCGTGAGCAGATCGTGAAACGGCTCGAGCGGGATATCGTATTCGCGAATCGTCTCGGCGAGTGCGACGAAGACCGGATGCTGCGGCCGCTCGCTGAGGCAAGTGCTCAAGCTTTGTTCCCACCAATCCAGCAGCTCGCGGCTCCGCGCGGGATCAGCAACCTCGTCGGCCAAATCGTCGGACCAGCGGCAGTACGCATAGAACGCGTGAAAATGCGGGCGCAACTCGCGCGGCAGCAACCAGCTTGTCACGGCGAAGTTTTCGTAATGCGTTCGTGCCAAGTCACGGCAATACGCGCAGGCCGCAGCAAGATCGCCGGGGAACGGCGGCGCTTGCGGGCCGTGCTGAGCGAGCTGCGCGGCGAATACTTCCTGCGCGGTGTTGGGGCGATCCATCGTGTGACAAGCAGCGGCGTGAGGGCAACCTGGGCAGCCAATCGTTCTTTCATTATGATGAGTTTAATGAAAACTGTCGATGCAACGGAGCCGAACGAGTTGCTTGCCTAGTTTGACTTATCCGGACTCCTTGACACTGCGGCGATGAACCTTACGGCGACGATATGAAAATCATCTTGGCAAGTCCGCGCGGCTTTTGTGCCGGCGTCAACATGGCGATCGAGACGCTCGATCAGTCGCTGCAGTTGTTCGGCGCGCCGGTCTATGTTTATCACGAGATCGTTCACAACCGCTATGTTGTCGAGCGATTCAAAAAACTTGGTGCGGTCTTCGTCGATCACCTGACCGATGTCCCGCCGCGCTCGGTGCTGCTCTTTTCGGCGCACGGCGTTTCGCCCGAGATTCGCAAGATTTCCAAGGACCGCGAACTGCGCACGATCGACGCGACATGCCCCCTCGTGACCAAGGTTCATCTCGAAGCAATCCGCTTCGCCAACCAAGGCTACACGATCTGCTTGATCGGCCACGAAGGCCACGACGAAGTCATCGGCACGATGGGCGAAGCGCCGCATGCGTTTGTCCTGGTCGAATCGCCCGCGGATGTGGACAAGTTGCCGTTTGATCAGACGCACAAACTGGCGTACCTGACCCAGACGACGCTCTCGGTCGACGACGCGAATCGAATCATCAACCGCTTGAAGGAACGTTACCCGCAAATCGTCGGGCCGCCGAAGGAAGACATCTGTTACGCTACGCAAAATCGCCAAGAGGCAGTGCGAATTCTCGCCAAGGAGGCACAGGTCGTGCTCGTCCTCGGTTCGCAGAACAGCAGCAACAGCCAGCGGCTCGCCGAACTCGGCCGCGAGACGGGCGTCACGGCGTACTTGATCGACGGCCGCAGCGATCTTCGCCGCGAATGGTTTGTCGGCGTCGAGACAGTACTCGTCACGGCTGGCGCCAGCGCGCCGGAAACCGTTGTTGAAGAAACGCTCGATTATCTGCGTGAAGAATTCGGCGCTACGGTAGAGTCTCGTTCGATCCGCGAGGAAGAGGTCTACTTCCCGCTGCCGAAAGAATTGCGGCTGTTGACCAAGATTGAAATGAAGGTTTGACAATCAACTTGGAAGACACTGCCTCGAATAATAATTACATGTCACAGCAGCGGCCAGACAGCGCCGACCCAAGCCTGCGGATGGTATGCCCATCCGTAGGAGAACACTTGGGAAAATAGTCAGCAAAGTTATTCAGTGCTTCTAAGCTTGCGGAATGTGAGGATCATCCATGAACGTTCAAACTGATCGGCGTGAATTTCTCAAATCTTCCGCGGCGCTGTTGTCGGCAGCGGCGACGACGCGCGTCGCTGGCGCGGCCGATGCGCCGGCCGCAACAGTCACCGCCGACAAATTTATCCCCGGCAAGGATCCGCGGCTCATTGTTCATAGCACCAAGACCGGCGAACTCGAAACGCCGCTCGAACTCCTGCGCGAGAAGGCCATCACACCCAAAGAGTTGTTGTTCATCCGCAACAACCAGGTGCTGCCAGAGGATCTAACGCTCACGGCGGCGGAGGACGATGCGTGGCAGGTCGAACTGTCGGGGCTGCTCGACAAACCCGCCAAGATCACCGTCGCGGAGCTGAAAAAACTGCCGCAGATCGATGTGGAACTGGTGCTGCAATGTTCCGGCAATGGCCGTGCGCGCTACGCCGAATCGGTCAAGGCCGAAGGAGCACAGTGGCAGCAGGGAGCGATGGGCAACGTCGTGTTTCGTGGCGTGCCGCTAGCCAAGGTGCTTGAAAAGTTATTTGTCATGACGCGAGACGAGGCGAAATATGTTACTGCCGAAGGCCGTGACGCGCCGAGTGACAAGACCGGCGCTGATTTCGAGCATAGCTTGCCGCTCGATGATGTTATGGAGCGCTCGATCCTGGCCCTCTCGCTCAACGGCGAGTCGCTGCCGCGCGCGCATGGCGGGCCGGTGCGCTTGGTGACGCCCGGGTATTACGCCACGATGAACGTTAAGTGGCTGACGAAATTGCGCTTCGAAGACCGCGAGTCCGAGAACCATCATCACGTCGGCCGCTATCGCACGCCCCTCAAGCCGCTGACGCCCGGCACGCCGTTCAAGTCATCGCTCGAGAACAGCGAACCGAACTGGCGGATGCGAATCAAGAGCACGATCTTTGCACCGCTTGCTGGAGACAATGTGAAGGCGGGCGAAGTAGAAATCCGCGGCGTCGCATGGAATGATGGCAGCGTCCCGCTGACCAGCATTGAAGTCTCCATCGATAATGGCCAGACTTGGCAAAATTCTCGTCTCTATCGCAAAGCCAATGTCGATGCCATGGGGATCAAGGCGGCTGCCCCGAATTACGCCTGGCAACCTTGGAGCATTCGACTACGACTGCCCGCCGGCAAGCAGACGATTCTCTCTCGCGCGATCGATGCTCTTGGCCGCGCGCAGCCGCTCGATGGGAGCATCGACTGGAATCCGCAGGGCTATGCTTGGCACGGCGTGGATGCGGTGACGGTGAACGTAACGTGAGACTATTTAGTTTGAGAGATGAATGTAATAAACTCGAAAGGCAAAATGACTTGGCAATACTTTTGCAATTCGCATTTTGCCTTTTTTCTACTCCCTCGCTTACGCGTCGGGTTACTATTTCGCTGTCCCGAGCAACTTCTTCTGATCTGCCGGCGAGAGCAAGCCGGTGAAGGCAAAGTCGAGAAGCGCGCGGTGTTGCTGCGCGATCGATTGGCGGCGACCGTTGAAGTGGTTGGTGAACATCGTGCCGTAGAGCAAGTTCCCGACCATGTCGAGCAGCGTCTCGATGCTTAGGTCGGTGCGAATACGGCCGGTCGCGATGAGGTTGCCGTAGAGTTCGCGCCAGTACTCGCGGCTGCGGTCGCGGTAGCTAAAGTACGTCGCCTGTTTGCGGTCGCGAAAGATCGCCCGCTCGAGGACCATCAGCTCGACGTACTGCGGATGCTCGGCAAAGAATTCGACGTACGTTCGGATCGCACGCGAGATTTGCTTGAACGGATCGGTCGATGCTTCGCGGGCCGAGTTGATCACAACTTGCAACTCTTGCATCGCTCGATCGACGCAGGCAAAAAAGAGTTCTTGTTTGCCCGGGAAGTAAAGGTAGAGCGTTCCCTTGGCGATTTTGAGTTTGGCTGCGACGCATTCCATATCGCAATCGTCGTAGCCGTATTTGGCGAACATCTCGGTCGCGGCACGGATAATGCTCTCGGTTTTCGCTTGGCGCGCTGGAACCTTCCCGACCACGGTTGCGGCGGGTTTCATAGTGGTTTTGGCGGCAGGTTTCTTTGCGGTTTGTCGCATCCGATCAGAAAAGCAGAAAGATAAACGGGGGCGCTGATTGGCTGGGCTAATGCCAGGCAAAAAGTTCGGCGGGGCGATCTTGCCTTCTCTATTATAGCCGTCCATAATACTGACTGACTAGTCAGTCAGTTATGATTCGCGAAAAATATCCGAACTTTCTCGGGACTTCGCTGGTCTCTCCCCGCGGACATTTTCGCACAGTTTGGATTTCACTCGCTCCGGTGCCGCATGCTTCGTTGCTCGCCATTGCTTTTTCTCGGTTTGGTGCTGAGTTGCTCCGTCGCCTTGACCGGCTGCGGAACGAATAACGCCGCGGCACCCCCCGCGCCGCCCCCGCCCGAGGTGATCGTCGCCACGCCGACCGAGGGCCGGCATCTCGAGTATGAAGAATTCACTGGCCGCTTGTGGCCGACTCAGAGCGTCGATATCCGCGCGCGGGTAAGCGGTTACTTGGACCAAGCGCTGTTCAAAGACGGCGATGATGTGGCGGAGGGAGCGCCGCTGTTCCAGATCGACCCCCGGCCTTATCAGGCGGAATACGATCGTGCGGCGGCGATGGTCGCGCAATCCGAAGCCCGCTTGAAGCGGCTCGAAAGCCAACTGGAGCGTTCCCAACGGTTGATTCAATCGAATGCCGTGGCCAAGGAAGAGTACGAGAATCAGCGCCATGACCGCGACGAAGCCAAGGGCGCACTCAAGGCGGCTCTCGCCGCGCAAGAAACAGCCGATTTGAATCTGAAGTTCACCACGGTCAAAGCGCCGCTCGCCGGCCGCATCAGCCGCCGCTTGGTCGATCCGGGCAACTTGGTCCAAGCGGATCAAACCATGCTCGCGCACCTGGTCGCGCTGAATCCCATCGATGCGTACTTTGACATGGATGAGCGAACCGTGTTGCGGCTGCGAAAAATGTGGGAAGAATCGCCGCAGAGCAAAGAGAAAAAAACCGAAATCAAGCTCGCGCTGGCCGACGACAAAAACAATTTCAACATCACCGGCACGATGGATTTCACCGACAACCAACTCGAAGCGGGCACCGGAACGCTGCGGCTGCGGGCTAAGGTGCAGAACGAAAAACTGCTCCTCTCGCCCGGCATGTTCATTCGCTGCCGCTATCCGATCGGCGAGGAGCACAGCGCGATTTTCATTCCCGAAGAAGCCCTCGGGTCGGACCAAGGCGAACCGTTTGTCTATGTCATCGAGAAAGAGAAGGATCCGAAAACGGGCGAGGACAAGCAAATTGCCCTCTATCGCCGCGTCGAAGTCGGACCGCTGGATAATGGCAAGCGAGTCGTGCGCAAGGGGCTGAAGCTCGGGGAACGCTTTGTCCTCACGGGCCTGCAGCGTGTCAAAGCGGGACAAGCGGTGACGCCGAAACCCGAAGCACTAGACAAGGCTGAAAAAGCAGCAAATGCGGCCGCCGATTTAGCCAAAAAGAAGATTTCTAGAAGCGGTCCTGGAAATGCAAAAGACGCAGGTTAAAAGGGCTAAGCGGCAAGCAGCTTGAGGCGTTTGTTTTCCTTCACCGGTACATTTCATAGCATCCCTTGGCATTCTCGCGTTTCTTTATCGACCGACCGATCTTTGCCGCGGTGATGTCTATCCTCATCACGCTCGCGGGGGTCGTCGCGTTGCCGCGTTTGCCGATCGCACTCTATCCGCCCGTCGCGCCGCCGACAGTGCAGGTCGATTGCAATTATCCCGGCGCAAGTTCCGAGGTCGTCGCACAAAGTGTCGCCGCGCCGATCGAGCAGCAAGTCAACGGCGTCGAGGACATGATGTACATGTCGTCGCAAAGCACCAGCGACGGCTCGTACACGCTGACGGTGACCTTCAAGCCGGGCGTCGACTTGAACGTCGCGCAAGTGCTTGTCCAAAACCGCGTGAGCCTCGCCTTGCCGCAGTTGCCCGACGTTGTCCGCGCGACGGGTGTGACGACCAAGAAACGTTCGCCCGATATTTTGCTCACCGTCAGTTTGAACTCGCCGAATCGTCGCTATGACCAGTTGTATCTGAGCAACTACGCGCTGATGCGCGTGCGCGACGAGCTTTCGCGTTTGCCGGGGATTAGCGAGGTGCTCGTCTTTGGGCAGCGCGATTACAGCATGCGGCTCTGGCTCGATCCCGAGATTCTTTCGGTTCGCAGCATGACCGTGGCCGATGTGATCGCGGCCTTGCGTGAGCAAAATTATCAAGTCGCCGTCGGCCAAATCGGCCAGTCGCCAACGGAACCCGGTCAAGCGCGGCAGATTCCGCTCACCACGCTCGGCCGGCTGCGCACGCCCGAGGAGTTCGGCGAGATCATCATTAAGACGACGTCCGACGGGCGGATGCTGCGGATGAAGGATGTCGCCAAGGTCGAAATGGGCCCGCGAAGCCAGGACGTGGCGAACCGTTTTGATGGCAAGCCGACCGTCGGGTTGGCTATTTTCCAATTGCCCAACGCCAACGCGCTCGACACGTCGGCGGCGATCAGCGCCAAGATGGAAGAGTTGGCCAAGGATTTCCCCGAGGATTGCGTCTACGAAATCGGTTACGACACGACGCCGTTCATCCGCGAATCGATCAACGAAGTCTTTCACGCGCTCATCGACGCGATCATCTTGGTCGCGATCGTCGTGCTGATTTTTCTCAAGGGCTGGCGGCCGGCGATTATTCCGCTGATCGCCGTGCCGGTCGCGGTCATCGGGACTTTTGCCGCGATGGCGATTGTTGGGTTCAGCGTCAACAATCTGACGCTGTTCGGCTTGGTGCTCGCGATCGGGATTGTCGTGGACGATGCGATCGTGGTGGTCGAAGCGGTCGAGCAACACCTGGAACGCGGGCTCTCGCCGCGCGATGCGGCGTTCAAGGCGATGGACGAGGTCTCCGGACCCGTGATCGCCGTCGGCCTGGTCTTGAGCGCGGTGTTTATCCCATGCGCGTTCGTCTCGGGCATTGTGGGGCAATTCTTCCGGCAGTTCGCGCTCACGATTGCGATCTCGACGATCCTGTCGATGATCAATTCGCTGACGCTCAGCCCCGCGCTCGCGGCGTTGCTCCTGAAGCCGCATAAAGCCAAACCCGATCCGTTGACCCGACTGGTCAACTTTCTGTTCGGCTGGTTTTTTCGGCTGTTTGATTGGTTTTTTAAAACGGGCACACGCGGCTACACCAAAGTGGTCGGCGGGTTGATTCGGATCCCGCTCATCGTGCTGATCGTCTACGGCGGACTCGTCGGGTTGACTGTCTGGGGCTATCAAGCGCTGCCGACGGGTTTTATTCCGGCGCAAGACAAGGGCTACCTGATCGCCAGCATTCAATTGCCCGACGCGGCCGCGGCCGAACGCTCGCGCGAGACGATTAAACGGATCGAACAAATTGTTTTGAACACCGAGGGCGTGAAGAACGTCAATTCGGTCGCGGGCAACTCGTTTGTGTTGAGCGCCTATGGCTCGAACTTTGGGTCGATGTTCATCATTCTCAAGAACTTCGATGAACGCCGGCGGCCCGATTTGTACAGCGATGCGATCATGGAGAAGATCAAAAAACAAATCGCCAAGGAGATACCCGAAGGATTGGTCTTCATCTTTCCACCGCCCGCTGTGAGCGGACTCGGTCGCGCTGGCGGTTTCAAGCTCATGGTCGAAGACCGCGGCGATGCGGGGCTCAAGAACCTGCAAGCCGTGACGGATTCGCTCGTCGAAGCGGGGAATAAAACACCCGAGGCGACGCAACTTTCGACGGTTTACAAAGCGAACTCGCCCAAGCTATTCGTCGACATCGACCGCGAAGCGTGTCAGACCCAGGGCGTGAATCTGGGCGATGTGTTTCTCACGCTGCAGGGGTATCTTGGGTCGCGGTATGTGAATGACTTCAATCGATTTGGCCGAACTTGGCAGGTGATCGTCCAAGCCGATAGCGATTACCGAAATCAGATCGACGATCTCGGCCGGCTCAAAGTCCGAAATGTCGCCGGCCAGATGCTGCCGTTGGGGAGCGTCGCCAAGGTGAACTTGATTAGCGGACCGCTGGTGCTGACGCGCTACAACATGTACCCCGCGGCGGCGATCACCGGCAACAGCAAGCAAGGGATCAGCACGGGGCAGACGATCAAGGCTCTCGAAGAGGTCGCCGACCGCGTGCTGCCGAGTTCGATGTCGATCGAATGGTCCGAGATCGCGTATTTGGAGAGCACTTCGGCCGACACGGGGATGATCGTCTTTGGGCTGTCGGTGGCATTTGTGTTTTTGGTGTTGGCCGCGTTGTATGAGAGCTGGTCGCTGCCGCTGGCGGTGATTTTGGTCGTGCCGATGTGCGTCTTGAGCGCGATCGCCGGCGTGGCGATCAACAATCTCGACATCAATATCTTTACGCAGATCGGGTTGATCGTGTTGATCGGGCTGGCGTGCAAGAACGCGATTCTGATCGTCGAGTTCGCCAAGTACCGCCGCGAAAGCGGCAGCGATGCCGAAACCGCGACGCTCGAAGCATGCGAACTGCGCCTACGGCCGATCATCATGACATCGTGCGCGTTCATACTCGGCGTCGTGCCGCTGGTTTTCGCGCAAGGAGCCGGCGCCGAGATGCGCCGCGCGCTGGGCATCGCCGTCTTTTACGGCATGCTCGGCGTGACACTGTTTGGCATTTTGCTGACGCCAGTCTTTTTCTTGGTAATGGATCGGCTGTCGCATTCGCGGCATCACATTTGGGACACCGCGCGCTGGGTCGCGAAGTGGAATTCCTTGCGGCAAGCACTGCTCGCGATATGGCAGCGCATGCGCGGTTGGCGGCAGAAACCTCGCCGCAAGTCGTTGCCCGTGGCGACGCCAGTCGAGACGCCACGCCGTGTCGCGGCGGAGCATCCGCGCAAGCCGCATGC
>JBGSSS010000063.1:0-35112 GCA_041736895.1 Pirellulales bacterium | reverse complement strand
TTTAACGCTGACTGTGTTTAACGTTTTACACGCGGGAATGGTGGAATTGGCAGACACGCCAGCTTGAGGGGCTGGTGCTAGCAATAGCGTGCAGGTTCAAGTCCTGTTTCCCGCAGTCTTCTTTGTCTTGGCTCACGATTTTTGTGCGGGGGAACCGACCGGTGGCTAAAGCGGCAAAAAAATCTGCGCCAAAAGCGGCCGCCAAATCGGATTCCGCAAAGCCGGCCAAGCACGAGCCGCTAAAGATCCTCTCGACCAAAGCCGCGGCCAAGAAAATGAACCTCAGCGTTCATTCGGTCCGCATCTTCATCCGCACCGGTGTGCTGCGGCCATCGTATGTCTCCGACCGGATCTATTTCTTTTCGGAAGCCGATTGCGATTGGTACAACAAGAATCGCCGCCAGCCGGGACGCCCCAAGGGGTCGAGGATGAAGCGGACCAAATAGTCTTTTAGCGCTGGCAATCTAAAATCAAAACGCTTTGCTGTTCTCACAGCCAAGCGTTTTTTCACTGTCCGACGAACCGCGTTGAAACACGGTGCCAGCGGCATTTACTGAACCGCCAGACTCTCGACTTTCCACAGTTCAGCTTCTCGCACCAAGCGAATTTTGACGGTGCGCGGCGTCTTGTTTTTTGCCGAGCCAGCAGTTGTTTGATAAATGTACTCCGGCAGGAGCGCTGCCGTGGCGGCGGAGTGAGCTTGAAATTCAAGCGGTTGCTTCAACTCGGGATGTTTGCCAACAAATGACCGAAATGCTTCGCGGCCCAGATACGATTTGAAGTCGGCAGCCGTCGCGGACCAAGCTTGGTCCGTTTTTCCCGCACGGAGTTGCTGCAAAAATTCTTCGACGATGACCTGGCCTTGATCCGCTGGCAAGGTTGACTTGCTGTTGAAATACCACCAAACAGCCGCAGTGATGAAAACAACAAGAATTCCGGCACCAGCCAACAGAGGCAGTGATATTTCGCCACGGCGTGTTTCGTATGTCTGCATAAACATTAGGGCAAAGCTCCTGCGGTTTCATTTCCGCTCCGTGTTCCGTACGCGCGCCAGATGGCAAGACTGACGTCGTCGCTGACGAATTGGATCGACGAATCGAGCAGCATCACATTGACCGATCCCGGATGGTAGCTGCGCGCGGTCGTCGCCGCGTAAGTCGGCGCGGTGATCGATTCGCCGTCGCGCATCGATATCAGATCGATATCCTGCTCCGCACCATTCGCTGTGTAAGGAACTCTCGTGTTGGGGGTAAAGGTCGTGGTGAAACCTGTTTCGTGAACGTCGCCCTCGACCCATTCGGTATGCCCATTGAAATCAAAAGTACCTCCTGCAAAAGCGGCGGCGTCCGCAGGAGTCGCGGGCGGCGCTACGCCCAGCGTACTGGGTTTGCCCGTATCCCATACGTTCGCCTGGTAAGCTTTGGTCTCGCTCATGCCTAGCGTTTTGGACAATCCATCGGCCATTTTGGACAGCCGCATGGCTTGGTTCGGCGCGAAGGGGCCATCGCCGTATTGCTTGCTCACCGGATCATAAATGAACCAAGTTCCGGTGTTGAAAGCATAATTCGATGGGTAATACGTCACGGCACCGGTCACGCGGGCTTCGTCGCGAACTTCGCTAGGACACATGTAGATGCCAACGCGCATGCCCGCCACCTTGGGTTTCGCCGTGAACTCTTTGTCGACGTCCCAATCGATTAGGTTGTGCAGGTTCTTTTCCTCGAGGTACGGCAACAATCTGGCCAGTGCGGACCACGGTTGCGACGTTCTCCCCGCCGGAAGCAACGAAAATGGCGGCAGAGTCCGCCGCGCATCGACGTAGTTCTGGACCGCGATGCCGACTTGCCGCAAATTGCTGGAACAGCTATTGCGCCGCGCCGCCTCGCGCGAAGCTTGAATCGCCGGCAACAACATCGCAATCAAAATGCCGATGATTGCGATGACCACCAACAGCTCGACGAGCGTAAATGCGCGTGGTTGGTTCGCGATCTGTTTGCCGCGTGGAGATAGGCTCATGATGAAGCGAGTAAAGTGGGAAACCGTGCCCCTTATCGTTACAACGGATTCTACTCTATCGCTGGGGCAGGTCTACAGCGCGAGCCAACCTTACCGCTTCGTCGTGAACTCGGTAGAGTTCACCAGACTCCAAAGCAAATCCTCGAACCCGGCAGCGCGAGTCTCCGCCCCGTCGATGTGCTTGAGCACCAGCCGTATCTCGGCATCGCTAGGTTCGCGGGCAAGGACTCGATGATAGAGCTGCACGACCGCTTTGCCGTTGTCCTTTTCTTCGGCCAGAAGTTTCGCCAGCGGCGTGCTGCTGTCGGGCCGCGCGTCGATTTGCTTGCGCAGCGCTTCGTTGTTCATCAGGTACAACGCCTGAGGCATCGTCCGCGACACATCGGCAGGTGCCAGCGACGGGTCGAAGCCAAAGACTTCGTTCACGCGATCGCGCGTACTCTTCGGCGGCGGCGGGAAGCGCTCGGCTGTCGTCGCTTTGCGCTGTTGGCCCGCCACATCGGGCAAGCCGGTCGCGGCGGCGAGCGAATCGTAAACTTCATCGCCGCGAAGTTTCGCGGTCCGCGCGGCAGCGAAGAGCTTCTTGCGCGCTTCGGGCGAGTTCGGCAGTTGGCGCTGATATGCTTCGCTGGCGATAATCACGCGGAAGAGATCCTTGATGTCGTAACCCGTCGCGGCAAAATGTTCGGACAACGCGTCGTGCGCTTCGGGGAAATGAACTTCGGCTTGCACACCCAGGTTATCGACCGGTTCAACGAAACCGTGGCCCATCATCCGGCTCCAAATCCGGTTGACGTACGTTTTGGCGAACCACGGATTTTCGGCATGCGTCAGCCACGCGGCAAACGCCGCGCGGCGATCGGTATCCGTCGCTTCGCGAGCCAGCGCTTCGCCGGTCAGCACCACGGGATGCGCCGTGCCCAATTTGTCAGGCATGGCATGTTCGCCCTTGTCTTTGCTGGTGAGCGCTGTTTTCAGGCTCGAGTTCTGCGGCATCTTGACGCTCGAGCGGACGAAGAACGCCGCGGTCTGATGGAACTCGACTTGTTTCCAGCGGTCGAACGGATGGTCGTGGCACTGCGCACAGCCGATCTGCGCGCCCAGGAAAATCCGCGCACTCTCGCCGGCCAACGAAATTGGGTTCCCTTGGTGAAAGGCGATGTACGTCGTCTCGGGCTTCTCTTCGAGAACGCCTTCGGCGGTGAAAATCTTGGTGACGACCTCGGACCACGATTTTCCGGCGTTGAGTTCCTTGGCCAGCCACGTCTTGAACGGCTTGTAGGTGAGGAACGTCAGCTCCGGCGGCTGAATCCGCGCGGACATCGTGTCACTCCAGTAATTGCCCCAGTTCTTGCCGAAGTCCTCATGCGCTAACAACCGATCAACCGCACGCGAACGCTTGTCATTGTTATTGTCGGCCATAAACGCTTCGTACTCTTCCGTTGACGGCGGCCGGCCGCAGAGGTCGAGACTCACGCGGCGCAGGAAGTGCTCGTCCGAAACATTTTCCGCGAGCGTCATCCCGGCGAGTTGGCTTTCGATCAACGCATCGAGCTTGTCGGCGTCGAGTTTCTTGAGCTTCGGCACCGGTTTGTCGAGCCATACAAAGCGCTCACCCGGCGGCGTCGGTTTCTTCGTTGGTTCTTCTTTTGGCGTTTCTTTCGCCGCAGTTTTGGGATCGTTCTTTTTGGGGTCGGTCTTTTTTGCTTGCTTGGCCGCGAGCAGATTCTGGGGCTTCGTCGCCGCGATTTGTTCTTCGCTCAACGGCTTAGTCGCCAGTTTTTCCTCGGGCGTGGCCGCCGCGCTGACTTTTTCAAACCACACGGCATCGGCAATGACATGGCCGACCGTCTCGGAGTTACTAATCGTCACCGACGTTTCTTTGCCGGCGGGCAATTCAAAAATCCCCAACTCGGCAAACGGACTAAGTTCCTTGCGGGCAAAGGTGCGCTGATCCAAATAGATGGTGACTTGCTTCGTGCCGATGTCGATCGTGATCGGCACATTGGCGGCGCGTGTTCCGCCGATGGTATAGCTGACGCGAATCGCATAGCGGCCAGCCTTGGGAATGTCGGGCGTGTACTTGGCCGTGCGTTCGCCTTTGTCCTTGTTGCCGTCGTGAACGTAGTTCTCTCCGAAGTAGGGACTCACATGATTCGATTCGATCCAATCGCCCGTCAATTCGGCGTCGGTGTTGTCAACGACAATGCCCGGCAGCTTGGTCAAGTCGAGCTTCGGCTTCCACTCGGGGACGGCGACGCCGGTTGGATCTTCGACGACGACAACGGGCGGCTTGTCAGTGTTTGGCTTTTTGGGCTCCGACTTTTTGTCCGCCGGTGCTTTTGCCTTCGGCGCAGGTTTGCCCGCCTCTTTTTCAGCGGCGAACAACAATGTACTGGCCATGCAGCCGATGAGAGCTGTCAGCGCAAAATTAAAGCGACGCGACATGAGCATAGATTTCTCCCCCACGGAGAACTGAATGATAGGCAGGAATTAACCCCAACGAGCGCAGACCTTTACTATATCGAATACGACGCGAAAAGCGATCTTTTTTTGGAGGCCAAGCGAAGGTACGAGCTTTGACGACGAGCGAAGCCGGTTTCCCTTGACCCGCTGCAAGTGGAAACCTAGCATGGCTTTAGCGAATCCGGCCTTTTTGCGGGCCGGCGGTTGCTCCTCGTTATTCCCGCTCAAGGATCTGCCCCGTGTCTCTGAACCGTTTGCTTGCCTTGGCTTGGCTGCTTGTCCTGAGTTCCTCCGCGGTTCTTCCTGCCGCAGAAAAAGCAGATACCAAGGCCAAGGAATTCATCGACGTCGATGGGCTGAAAACACTTATTGAACCATTCAAGGCTCCGACCCTGGCCGAATTGGACAAAGAGAAGAAATGGTTGCCCAAACCGGTCGTCGATGCCGAAGAGCGGTTCAAGAAAATGGTCGAATCGCTCCCCCAGCCGATCCCGCTTCAGGAAGCGCGAGCGCTGCGCAACACTGACGCGAAAACAAACGAAGAAATCATTCGCGGGTTCCTGCGCGTGCCGGATGACAAACTCCGCGCGAATTACGACGCGGTGATCAATCGACACATGCGGGGAGATGTCAAAAGCACCAATCCCATCATGCAGAACACCGTCCAAGAGTTCGATCTGGTGGCGATGATCGGCGTGGCTTTGTTTAGTTTTGATTGGACGCTCGATCCGTTTGCCGATGCGCTGTATGTCAAAAAGTGGGAGAGCAGCGAAGACGGGTTGTGCGAGAAACTCGTGCTGCGCGACGATCTGACATGGTCCGACGGCAAGCCATTCACGGCGCATGATATTGTTTACTCGTTTCGCATCATCCTCTGCCCCGAAGTTCCCGTGCCTGCGGTCCGCTCGGGGGTCGATGAGATTCGCTGGATCGAAGCGTACGACGATCAAACGCTGGTCATTTTTCACAAGCAGTCGCTGGCGACGAATATCTGGAATTGCAATTTTCCGATTATTCCAAAACATATCTACGAGAAGACTTGGCCCAAGGATATCTCGCTGATTAAAAGCCAAGCGCATCGCGATTTGGAGCAGCGTCCCGTCGTCGCGGGGGCGTATGAAATCGAACGCCGCATCCCGCGGCAAGAGATCGTGCTCAAACGCCGCAAGGGCTACTATGAACACAATGGCAAGCAAGTCCGGCCGAAGCCTTACTTTGCCGAGGTTCGCTTCAGGATTATGGAAGATCCCAACACGACGATGTTCGCGCTCAAGCGCGGGGATCTCGACGAATATGAAATGAGCGTGACCCAGTGGGACTCGACCGCGGCGGAAGATGATTTTTATAAACTCAACACCAAAGCCCGGGACGTCGAGTGGACCTACTTTTATTTTGGCTGGAACAACGTGCGCGAGCCGTTCACGGATCGCCGCGTGCGCGAAGCGATGGCCTACGCCTATCCGCATGATGTGCTGCTGAATGGCTTGAACAAAAAATTGACCGAGCCGTGCTTGGGTCAATTTCATCCCAAGTCGCCGTATTTTCCCAAGGTTCCGCTCGTTCAATACAAACAAAACCTGCGCAAGGCGGCAGCGCTGCTCAAAGCCGCCGGCTGGATCGACAGCGATGGCGATAACATCCTCGACAAGGAAATCACCGTCACCGACAAAAAAACCGGCGCCAGCAAAACGTTTCGCAAGTCGTTCGACTTTACCATGCTCTGCTCGAATGATCCGTTGCGAATTGCCACTTGCAGTTTGATGAAAAACAGTCTGGAGAAGCTCGGCATTCGCTGCACGGTGCAGCCGCTCGAACAAACCGTCCTCTTCACGCGCGAGATGGAGCATGATTTCGACGCGTACTTTGGCGGCTGGGGCTCGGGTTCGGATCCCGATACGAGCGACAACATCTGGACGACCGCCGCGATCAACGATGGCCGCAACTTTGTCAGTTACTCCAATAAGTTTGTCGACGGCTTGTACAAGCTGGGGAAGTTCGATCCGACCAGCCGTGAAGCACGTCAGAAAGTCTATGACGAATACAAACTGAGCGAAGTCGGAATCGCCGTTGATGCGCCGCGAAACGATATCTACGCGAAAATCCATGAGCTGATTTATTTGGACCAACCCACGACATTCCTCTATTACCGCAGTGCCTATTTTGGGTTCTCGAAAGAATTGTTGGGGTATCACTTTAGCCCGCGCGGGCCGTATCATTACAGTCCAGGGTTCAGCAGCATCTGGAAGGCGATCCCGTAAAGCTACAGCGACACTCTCGTTACCAAGCCCCAGCTTGGTAACGTGGTTTAGGCAAGACTTGCCAAGTCAAAAAATCCTGCCCCCATTTTCTTAAACGCATGCTGCAATATCTTGTCCGCCGGATTTTGATCGCGTTCTTGACGCTCTTGATCGTCACGATGCTCGGCTATTTGCTGATCAAGAATATTCCTGGCGATCCGGGCTCAGTCGAGACCGAAAACACCTCGAAGCGGCTCAAGAAAGAAGATCTCGAACGAATCCGCAAACAGTACAACTTGGACGATCCCTGGTATGTCGGCTATTCCAAGTGGCTGCTGGGATTTGACGTGTTCGAATGGGATAAGCTCAAGTCTGCCATCACCGAGGGTGTCGATCGGCCCGGCGGCTTGATCCACGGCAATCTCGGGCAATCGATCTCCGAAAAGCGTTCGGTCAGCGAGAGCATCGGCTTTGTCGTCAAGGATAAAGACGGCAGTTCGCGTATCTGGAACACACTCTTGCTCTCGGGCACGTCGCTCTTTTTGGCCTACATTCTGTCGGTTCCGCTGGGGCTTTACACGACCGCCACGAGCGGAACGAAACGCGAGCGGTTTCTTAGCACCAGCCTTTACATGCTGTATTCCTTGCCCGCGTTTGTGGCGGCGATCTTGCTGCAAAGCTGGTTCAGTGTCACGTACAAGATCATGCCCTTGGCGAATATGCGTAGCGATAACTACCTGGCGATGACGCCTTGGGAACAAGTCGTCGACGTCGCCTGGCACATGATCTTGCCGGTGTTCTGCTACACCTATGGCGCGCTGGCTTACGAGACGCGGTTTATCAAGGCCAACATGTCCGAAGTCGTTCGCCAGGATTACATCCGCACCGCCCGAGCCAAAGGTGTCAGCGAAACGATGATTCTCTGGAAACACGCTTTTCGCAACACGCTGATTCCGTTCGTCACGCTCATCGGACTAACCTTTCCGACGCTGCTTTCCGGTTCCGTGATCTTGGAACAGATTTTTAATTGGCCAGGCATGGGTCAATTGCTTTACAACGCATTTACCGCGCGCGATTACCCGTTGATCATGGGCTTGCTGTTGGTGTTTTCGGTCATGACGCTGCTGGGGCAATTGTTGGCCGACTTGCTGTACGCCTGGGTCGACCCGCGGATTAGTTACAGCTGATTTCGGGGTTCGGGATTGGGGGTTAGGGATTAGGGAGAGAAGAATTCAACTTTTCATTTCACATTTTCAAGAGGGCATCGCGATGGCAGTTCAAAGTTTTCGGGATCTTGAGGTTTGGCAAAAAGGCATCGATCTTGTTGAAGAAACTTATCGACTGACAGATCGGTATCCCAAACGAGAAATCTATGGACTCGTCAGTCAATCCAATCGCGCTGCCGTTTCTGTTCCCTCAAATGTTGCCGAAGGTCATGCCCGTGATTCCACCAAAGAATTTCTGCATCACGTTTCAATCGCGCTAGGCTCGTTGGCGGAACTGGAGACACAATTAACCATCGCAGTTCGCCTGAAGTACATCAAACAACAAGAACTTGATGACGCTCTTCCTAGGATCGATTTGCTCGGCCGCAAATTGCGCAATCTCCAACTCGCACTCAAACGCAAACTTGATAAGTAATTCGCATTTACCCCAATCCCAAACCCCCAATCCCCAACCCCATTCTGACTGCCGATGCCGGAAACGCCCTCCACGCCCGTCCTTGCTAAGACAACCAAACCCCGCGGGTATTGGGGCGACGTTTGGGCGCGCTACAAACGCAACAAGCTCGCCATGATCTCGTTGGCGTTTGTGGGCTTCTTGGTGTTTATCGGGGTTTTTGCGCCGTTTATCGCGGGCATCAAACCGATCCTCTGCAAATACAAAGGACATCTTTACTGCCCTGCGATGGGCTATTATGTGACCAGCTGGGAGAACAATATTTTCCATCAAGATGGCATCAAGCTCGTCGATTACGATCCCCGCGCCATGCGTGAAGAAGATCCCGATAGCTGGGTGATCTGGCCGTTGTTTTACCAAGACCCCCAAGCTTGGCGTGCTACACAAACCAAGGTCGAGTACCTCGAAAAGGAAAACGATCCCGCTTGGAAAGATCCGCCCGAGGGCTTTGATCTGCCGCCGAGCCGCTGGCATCCCCTGGGCACGACAAACGAAGGGATCGACGTCCTCGCCGCGCTCGTGCACGGCACTTCGGTCGCTATCTCGATCGGCTTCGTCTCGACGAGCATCGCCGCGTTGATCGGAATCCCGCTGGGCGCGCTCGCCGGTTTCTTCGGCGGTTGGGTCGATACGATCATCAGCCGTGTGATCGAAGTTTTTCTCTGCATTCCCAGTCTCGTGCTGATCATGGCCATCATCGCGCTGGTCGATAAACCGTCGATCTGGTACGTCATGGCGGTGATCGGAATCATCAGTTGGACGAGCATCGCGCGGCTGACAAGGGCCGAGTTCTTGAAGCTCCGGCAAATGGACTATGTCAGTGCGGCCCAAGCCCTCGGCGCGGGCAACCTGCGGATCATGTTCCGCCATATTCTGCCTAACGCGCTGGCTCCGGTCCTGGTGCCTATCACCTTCGGCATCGCCGCGGCGATCTTGATCGAAAGCGGGTTGTCGCTGCTCGGGCTCACGGGCGACACAAACCCCGCGCGCTGGGGCGCGCTGCTGAGCAGCGCGCGGCAAGACCTGACAAAATGGTGGCTGGTCGTTTACCCCGGGCTGGCGATCTTTTTGAGCGTCAGCGCGTACAACCTGATCGGCGAAGGCTTGCAGGAAGCCACTGACCCGCGTTTGCGAAACCGGTAGTTGATGGACTGATCGTTTATTCTCTCGAAGGCTTGAATCTTGCCAACTGCAACAACACTGCCGCTCGCTGAAGCCCGAACTTCGACGCTGCTGAGCGTGAAGAACCTCTCCGTCGAGTTCCCCACCGAAGAAGGCCTCATCCGCGCGGTGCGCGATGTGTCGTTCAATATCGAAGCCGGAAAGACACACGGCCTCGTCGGCGAGAGCGGGTGCGGCAAGAGTGTGACGTCGATGGCCATCATGCGCTTGCTCGCGCATCCCGGACGAATCAGCAGCGGCTCCATCCACTACCACGATACTGACTGGAAAGGGGGATCCGCGGATGCGGTCGATCTGACGAAAATCAGCGACCCCGCGATGCGTTCCCTGCGCGGCAGCCGGATTGCGATGATCTTTCAAGAGCCGATGACTTCGCTGAACCCGGTCTTCACGATCGGCAACCAGCTCGGCGAGTCGCTGCGGATTCACGAAGGCCTCGGCCGCCGCGCCGCCCGCGACCGCGCGATCGAACTCATGGACAAGGTCCGCATCCCGCATCCTTCGAAGCGCGTCGATGACTATCCCCACCAGTTCTCCGGCGGGATGCGGCAACGCGTGATGATCGCGATGGCGCTCGCTTGTTCGCCCAAGCTGCTCATCGCCGACGAACCGACCACCGCGCTCGATGTCACGATCCAAGCGCAGATCCTCGACCTGCTGCGCAAGCTGCAAGCTGAGACGGGCATGGCGATCTTGCTGATCACCCACGACCTTGGTGTGATCGCCGAGATGGCGGACCATGTCACGGTCATGTACGCGTCGCAAGTCGTCGAAAGCGCGCCGGTCAACGAACTCTTCACGCATCCGCTCCATCCGTACACGCTCGGCCTGTTCCGCTCGCGCCCGCAGCCGGGCAGCAGCGAGACCTTGTTCTCGATTCCCGGCATGGTGCCAAGTCCCGTGCGCTTGCCCAACGGTTGTTTTTTCAACCCGCGCTGCCAATGGTGCCAAGAACCGCGCTGCACCGCCGAGTATCCGGAACTGCGTGAACTCCGCCCGGGACATTTCGTCCGCTGCCACCGCGCCGAAGAGATTCAAAGCGGCGCGGTGAGTTGATGCTGCAAGACAAGTTGTTAGATGAGTAAACCCTAAGCTCAGGGGCTCCGCCCCCCTGGAGAAACAAGCATCCAGGGGGCGGAGCCCCTGGGCTTAGATCGAATTCTTCCCCAATCCCCAATCCCGAACCCCCAATCCCTTCTCCCTTCCCCCATGCCTCCGCTGCTCGAAGTCGAAAACCTGCGCCAGTATTTTCCGATTCGCGGCGGCGTTTTTCGGAGTGTCAAAGCCAATGTCCGCGCGGTGGACGATGTCTCGCTGACGATCCAACCGGGGCAGACGCTGGGCCTGGTCGGCGAGAGCGGCTGCGGCAAGACGACGCTTGGCCGCACGGTGATGCGGCTGCTCAAGCCGACGGAGGGCGCGATTCGCTTCGATGGCAACGACATCACGACACTCGGCGGCAGCGATCTCCGCGCGTTTCGCCGCGAGATGCAGATCGTCTTTCAAGATCCCTACAGCTCGCTCAACCCGCGGATGACGGTGCGGCGTTTGATCGACGAAGGCCTCGTCATCCATCGCCGCGGAAACAAGACCGAACGGCAAGCGATCATCGAACAGACGCTGCAGCGTGTCGGCCTCGACCCAACGTACATGGCGCGCTATCCGCATGAATTTTCCGGCGGGCAGCGGCAACGGATCAGTCTCGCGCGGGCACTCGCGCTGAAGCCGCGGTTCCTGGTCCTCGACGAGCCAATCTCGGCGCTCGATGTGTCGATCCAAGCGCAGGTCGTGAACCTGCTTGCGGAATTGAAGCGGGAACTCGGGCTGACGTACCTGTTCATCTCGCATGATCTGTCGATGGTCGAGTACATTAGCGATGTCGTCGCGGTGATGTACCTGGGCCAGATCATCGAGCAATCGCCGAGCCGCGCGCTCTACCGCGCGCCGCTGCACCCGTACACGATCGCGCTGCTGTCGTCGATCCCATCGCTGAATCCGGCCGCGCGGACGAAGCGGATCATCTTGCAGGGCGACGTCCCGAGTCCCGTGAATCCGCCGGCCGGTTGCCGGTTCAATCCCCGCTGCCCGCTAGCCGATGCGCGCTGCAAAACCGAAGTTCCTCAGCTCATTCAACTCGGCGAGCACAAGGTCCACTGCCATCGCGTCGAAGAACTCGTCGCGGCGACACCCGGCGGCGCAACGGCCGATCCGGCGCAAGCGGAGGCACTCAGCCAGCAGATCGTTCAGCGCATCGCGGCGAGCCGGTTGGCGTCGTAGGGAGCATCAGACCGGTATCAACTGAAGCACACAGCGACGTTTGAATCCGCTATTTGCTTTTGGTTAGCTTCAGTTTCATCCCGTCGGGTCCGGTGAGTTCCAACGTATTCTCATCAAGCAACTCACCTTTGGCCGGTTTGGTCGGCTCTTTGTCGATGATGAGTTCGAGCGTCTTGTCGCCGGTCTTCTTCCATTTGCCCGGCTCTTTGGCGAGTTGCTTGCCGTCCTTGTCGGTGGCCGTCATTTCGAACGCGCCCTCGGCTTTGATGTCGAAGACGATTGTGGCTTTCTGGTCGCCCGGCCCGGGGACTTCGACCGACCATTTTCCTTCGGCCGTCGGCGCGGCTAACAACAGTTGCGACATGAGCAAGGCAAAAATACTGTGCATCGAATTCACCGATCCTTGAGTAGTTAAAAAAAGATCGCGCTCGCACGACACGAGCGCGATCGTAAACGAGTGGTTATTGCAACGGCGGGCAATTGGTTATTGCCGCGTGAACTTCACCTTATCTTTGCCGTCGGCATCGCCGATCTCCAGCGTTTTTTCATCGAGCAATTCGCCCTTCCCTGGTTTCGGCGTACCATCGATCGTGAGTTCCATCGTCTTGTCCGTGACCTTTTTCCATTTTGCCGGCCGGCTGCCCAACGCTTTGCCGTCTTTGTCCGAGACGGTCATCTCGGCCGTGCCGTCGGCTTTGAGTTCACAGATCATGCTCAACTTGTCGCCGCCTGGTCCGGGAATTTCGCCCTTCCATTTTCCTTCGAACGACGGCGCGGCCAACAAGAGCGACAGAAATCCAATCATCAAGTGCATCGCAAGCTCCCTTTTTTCACAAAATAGTAATGCCAGCAGCGCTGGCAACATGCCATCACCGCAAAATCAGCTGTCTCGGTTATACCCTGCCAGCCGTCGGAAACAACTAGCTTGCGGCAACCGCGGCCCAAAATATGGAAAGCGCTTCGCCGCGGCCAACGGAATAAAAATCTTCGTGCCGATCTTCCTAGAATTGCTGTTTACACTTCCGGCTTGAAATCGCGGACCACTTGTAAGTCCGGCGACCGTTCTGGTTTGCTAGGAAAAACGATGCGTTGATAGATGTCGCTCAACGGCAATTCGATGCCGAGTTTCGTGAGTTTCACAACTTCGCCGGCAACAAATTTCTTGCTGAACCATCCGTCGTCTTGGCGCGTGTAGTAATCAACTCGGGGCTGATCCTGGGCGACAATCAGATACTCCTGCAACGAATCGATATCTTGATAAAGCTTGTATTTTCCGCTGCGGTCATAGCTTTCCGTCGAGGGTGATGAAACTTCGATCAGCAGCTTCGGATTCAAAAGTGTTTCTAGGCCTTGTCGGATTTCAAATTGCGGCTCATCGCAGACTACAATGACATCGGGATAAGCGTAAAATTCATCTTCTGTTTTTACGCGTTGATCATTTGAAAGGACTTGGCATGGTCCGCTATCGAGTTTGGCAATCAGCAAGTAGTTTAATCGTGCTACGATGGCATTATGATTGAACTTCGCTCCCGCCATCGCGTAAATCTGGCCGCGATAGTATTCATATTTTTCTTCTGAACGTGCTTCCAGCCGTAGATAATCATCGACGCTGTAATACGGAACTTCGGCAGTAGCCATTGCGGTGCCTCTTAGAAAAAGTCTACCGCAATTATAACAACAATTCCCGGCCATTTGCAGCTTTTGCCCGCATCTAACCGCATTCCTAAAACGTCCTTTTTACGCTAAAATTGAGTGTTTCCCGCATCGCTCGCAATGCTCGGCTATGACGTCAGCGAGCGGGTGCTTGATCCATATATCTGAGCGTTCAGCGCTCCTCGTTCCGCCTTCTTCGTTTCAGCGCCCGCATGGATACCCGGTTCATTCGCAACTTTTCGATCATCGCCCACATCGACCACGGCAAGAGCACGTTGGCCGACCGGCTCATTGAGCAAACCGGCACTGTCGAGAAACGCGAGATGAAAGAACAGCTCCTCGACGACATGGAAATCGAGCGGATGCGCGGCATCACGATCAAGGCCCGTGCCGTCTGCATGCACTACACGCTCGACGGGCAGCAGTACGAACTCAATCTTGTCGACACGCCCGGCCACGTCGATTTTCATTACGAAGTCTCGCGCTCGCTGGCTTGCTGCGAAGGCGCGATTCTCCTCGTCGATGCGTTCCAAGGCGTCGAGGCCCAAACCGTCGCCAATGCGTTTGCCGCAATCGAACACAACTTGACTATCGTGCCGGTCCTGAACAAGATCGACCTCAAACACGCGCGGCCCGACGAGGTCAAGCTCGAGATGGAGCAATCCCTCAGCATCGATCCCGACGAGGTTCTCGGCTGCAGCGGCAAAACGGGCGAGGGCGTTAAGGAACTCCTCGCCGAGATCATCAAGCGCGTCCCGCCCCCAACGGGCGACGTCAACGCCACGCTCCAAGCGATGGTCTTCGACAGCCACTACGACGACTACCGCGGCGCGATCATCTATGTCCGCATGATGGCCGGCACCGTGACCAAAGGCCAGAAGATTCAGCTCCTCAAGCAAGGAACCACGCACGAAGTTCTCGAACTCGGCCAGTTCGTCCCCGCGCGCCAACCGTGCAACTCACTCAACGCGGGTCAGGTTGGCTACCTGATTTGCAACATCAAATCAATTCACGACGTGCACATCGGCGACACGGTAACGCTGCTCGGCGACAAGGCTGCCGAAGCACTTCCCGGTTACAAGCCGCCGCAGCGTATGGTCTACTGCGGCCTCTATCCGAGCGACGGCGAAAGTTACGAAGAGCTCCGTGACAGCCTCGGCAAGCTGGCGATGAACGACCCGAGCTTCGAGTTCTCGCCCGAGACCAGCGATGCCCTCGGCTTTGGGTTCCGCGCCGGGTTCCTCGGGCTCTTGCACATGGAGATCATCCAGCAACGACTCGAGAAAGAGGCGGATCTCGACCTTGTGCAAACCGCGCCGAACGTGACGTACGAAATTCTGCTGACCGACGGCACGACGATGCAGATCCACAATCCGCAGGATGTCCCAGACACCGGACGGATCGAAGAATTCCGCCAGCCGATCGTCCGCGTCAACTTCCTGTTGCCGGCCGAAATCATCGGCCCGGTGATGCAGCTCTGCACCGATCGCCGCGGCATCTACGTCAAGACGGAGTATCTGTCGCCGATCCGCGCGATGCTGACATTCGACCTGCCGCTGGCCGAAGTGATCTACGATCTCCATGACAAGCTCAAGAGCGTCTCGCGCGGTTACGCGACGATGGACTACGAAGTTCTCGGGTACTTCGAAGCCGATCTCGTCCGCCTCGACATCCTCGTGAACGCCAAGAAGGTTGACGCCCTCTCGATCATCTGCGACCGCCGCGACGCCGACCGCCGCGGCCGCGCGATCGTCAAGAAACTCCGCAGCGAAATCGACCGCCACATGTTCGAGATCGCCATCCAAGCGGCCATCGGCACCCGCGTCCTCGCCCGCGAAACGATCAGCGCGATGCGCAAAAACGTCACCGCGAAATGCTACGGCGGCGACATCACCCGCAAACGCAAACTCTGGGCGAAGCAAAAAGAAGGAAAGAAGCGGATGAAGAGCATCGGCAGCGTGGATATCCCGCAGAAGGCGTTTTTGGCGGTTCTCGAAAGCGGCAACGACGAATAACAACCTGAGCCGGGGACGTGAGTCCCCGGTTGTTCTATGGATATCTTCGATTTCAGAGTTGCCGCCCCTTATTGGTATTGTCGGATTGTCATTTTTTATCTGCAATTACATCCGTCGGGCATAGCAAGAAAGCAATAAAATCCCAGAATTTTGCGGGATCGTGTCCCCGAAATAAATCAACATTGACACGCAAAAAACTGCAGCAGAACCGTAATCATTATTTGATGGCTGCGTTACTTGGGGCTAAGATGCGTGTTGAGTCTGTAATCGCCGCGCATTCCCCTGGAAATTGGAATAACGTATGACTCACATTGCCATTCGCCGAGCATTTACTCTTGTCGAACTCTTGGTGGTCATCTCGATCATCGGCATTCTGATGGCATTGGTGATTCCCGCGGTCCAAAGTTCGCGCGAATCTGGCCGTCGAACGGCCTGTGCCAACAATCTCAAGCAAATCGGCCTCGGCTCGCTTTCGCATCTCAAGTCCCAAAATCACTTCCCCGCCTCGGGTTGGGGATACAAATGGGTCGGCGATCCGGATCGCGGCTTCGGGGTGAGCCAACCCGGAGGCTGGGTCTACAACATTCTCCCCTACATCGAGGAAACGACGCTGCATGATCTGGGGCGCGGTCAAGCTGACGCGGCCAAAAAGCAAGCAGCCTATCAAGTGACGCGGACTCCCTTGGCTGTCATGCATTGCGTCTCACGGCGGCCGGTTCAACTTTATCCGCATAATCCTGATACGTTGACGAGCAATGTTCCTCACAACTCGCTGGTGAGCCCGGATGTGGCCAAAGCCGACTACGCGGTGAATTATGGCAATATTTTCGTTGCCGAGACACCGGGACCGAACGCGGTCACAACCGTCAAGACCTACGCGAATTATGTGGACTCCCAAAAGGTCAATGGCATCAGCGCCGCCTACAGCGAGATTCGCGATGCGCACGTCCGCGATGGCTTGAGCAAGACCTATCTCGTCGGCGAGAAGTATGTCCCCAGCGACACCGTCGATGATTATCAAGGGGGCGGCGATGCCCAGAGCATGTATACCGGCTATAACGATGACATCGGCCGCTGGGCCCATATCGTCCCCTATGACGCACGAACAACGGCCACTGGTCCGCAGCAAAGCAAAAATCTGTTTGGCTCGCAGCACACGGGTATTTGCCAATTCGTTTTCTGCGACGGCACAGTCCGCCCGATCTTGGTCGAGATCGACCTCACCGTCCACATGGCCCTCGCCAGCCGAGCGGGCGGCGAGTCCTTGGACGGATCAGGTTACTAGCGGCAATCTCATCTCGACAAAAAACGCCTTGCAAAAGCTCGTCTCTGTTGAACGAGTTGGCAAACCCGACGATCAACACTTTCTACGCTGCTTGAAAACACGACCTCCAGCGTGGACATCCCGCAGAAGGCGTTCTTGGCGGTGTTGGAGAGCGGGAATGATGAGTAACATTATAGATCAAAGGTGCATTGGTGAAGGCAACACCTGCAGAAACAACACAAAAACATTTGGCAGAACTTCAAGACACGAATCCTAAAGTTCGTTTGCTTGCTGCAATAGCGCTGCAACGCGAAGGCGGCTATCTCGAGCAAATCTTGCCAGTGCTGGTGAATGACATTACCGCAGTTGATGAAGAACTATTAGATGATTGGCAGTGGAGACTTAAGCGCATCAAACGACCCGCGCTCATTGCGCTGGCAAACAAAGCTCTGGAGCGCGCGATACCAACGGAATTTCGAATCCTGGTCGTGCGGACGATCGCCACCGAGTTCTATCAGGATCACTCGGCAGCGGCTGAAGCGATGGCGCAACTGCTCCCGGAAGATTCTGATCTAAGTCGCTGGGCGGCTGTCATTTTGGCTTTGGGAGGACGCCAGATTCATGCGCATGACCGCTTTTTACAAGCGTTGCGAAGTGAAGACGAGCAACTCGTGAAAACGGCTGTCTACGCCTTGCATAATTTTGCTGGCCGTTCCGCGGACGAAGTGGCTCGTGTGAAAGCCGCTTGGTTGCCTTGCCTGCTTCATCCGAGCTACGACGTCCGCGCGAATTGCTGCATGTTCACGAAAATCGATCTCGATGCAGCAGACTTAAATCGCTTGAACTTGAGTGAAGACGATCCGATTGAGGCGGTGATCTCCGCACTCGCCAAAATGAAGTCTCCCCCGCTCGAAGCGCTGGATTTACTTATCAGAGGGCTTGATTCGGAAAGTGATGACACACGAAACAGTGATGCTCCCGGCGCGTTGATTCGACTTGGGACGGCGGCGATTCAGCCCCTAATCGATTTGTCGCTTGATGAAAATGTGGCGGGACATGTCCGTTACGGCGCGTTGTTAATCTTGGGCAAATCAAAGTCACTACCCTCAGCTTTTATTGACCAACTTCAAAAACTCTTATCGAACCGAGATCTACTCTCACAATATGCGGCGATTGCTTTAGCTGAACAGGGAATAGCCAATCCCGCCGTCATACAGAATTTAGTCATGGCGATGGATGAAGAGCCCAGACACGTTAAAGAATGTCTGCGTCGGCTTCCCACTGATCAAACTGTGCCAGTTTTAATAGAGCATCTAGAACGATGTACGGATGAAGACAAACCTAGTTTCGTCATGTTTCTAGGGGAAATCGGGGGCCGTTCGCCACTCGCGGCCAAGGCCATTGTCAAGCAATTCGCGACCGCAAGTGATTACACTCTACGGAACCAGCTTTCAAATGCGTTGAAATATTGCGAAGAACTCGCTGCCGCTCCTGCCATCGAAGCCCTCGCGTCGTACGAGCAGGACGAACAGATTCTCTGGCTACTCGACGGCCTCCATTTTGTGGGCCGCTTTGCAATTGCAACGTTGCCCTCGCTACTTCCTTATTTGGAGCACGCGAATCCGAAAATCGTCTTCGCCGCGGCAGCCACGATTGCGCGCCTTGATCCGCAGCAGCCGGGCATCGTCCAGCCATTGCTTGCCAGACTTTCGGCGAACAGCTCCGACCGCTATGAAACGATGAACACGATCGAAGGCATGGAGTTCTATGCTGCGCCTTACATTGATCGACTGATTCAACTTCTCGATGACGATGAATATAGTGAGCGGGCAACACAAACTCTCGGCAGGATTGGCCCCACAGCGGCACCGGCTATTCCCAAATTAGCCGAGATCATGCGCGGTTCGAATAGTTCCTCGAGTGTGATCGAGGCTTTGGGGCGGATAGCAAATCCAGCGGCGTTGCCACACTTGCTCGCGGCGCTTGATGACGAGAACAAAGTTGAGTATGTTCTCCAAGCTCTGCTGTGGATGAAAGACTATCTTCCTCTAGCAATGCCACGCCTCAGCAAGTTGCTGGAGAGCCCCTATCGTTTAATAGCATTGGGATATTTTGCCAGATATGGAAAAGTTACTGAGTCAGCTGCGACAAAGCTAATTGCGATGGTCGATGATCCCGACCCTGAAATCCGGTTGGCCGCGATTCGAGCCGTAAGTGAGTTCCAACTAGCGTTGCCACGCTTGCTGGAATTGGCAACAAGTGCTGATCTGGCAATTCAAAAGGCCGCGCTAGAAGCCTTGGGGGGGACTCGTTCGACCCAAGCCATCCCATTACTTCTTGAAGCCCTTCAATCGAACACTCATGAAATTATGGCAGCCGGCATCCGCGGTTTCTCAAAATATGGCACACATGCACCAGAAGAATTCCTAGATTTTCTTCAAGAACGTTTTAGTTTCAATACAAGCAGCAGCCTCGATTGGGAGATCCTAAACGCCTGGAACGAATTAGGACCTGCTGCGTCCAAGGCAGTTCCTATAATACAATCCTTACTTACGCAAAAAGACTTTTCTGAACAAGCTTTTCTTGCTTTGAAATCAATTGGAACCGCAGCAGTAAGAGCTCTTCCTGAATTAGAAAAGCTGTTAGCAAATTCAAGGTATCGAGCTATTGCCCGCTATACAATTTGGGATATCTCGCCCGAGCGAGCTCGTGAGCTAGGGCTCATTTACTTCAAATAAATCCGGCTGGTTGTACTGGCGATATAACTCTCCTCTTCGTGCCACTGGCTTGGCCAGTGTTTCGCCCTGTCGGTCGGACACACACCGAATAATTTGTAGCTTCATCAATGCCAAGAACCGTCAGCGAACAGCTTTCAAAAGCCCGCATTCCACTAGACCCTGGAAAATTCCACTGGCCGAGCCAGCGGCACGGGTTGAACTCTGACGAGGCCCCGAAATAATTTTTCGAAAAAGGGGTTTGATTTTGTGCCAAGGGGTGTGGTGTATTAGCGTCATGTAATGTGATGGTGCGCCCAGTGGTTTCGAGTCGCGATGCTTCATTCCTCGGCTGGCTGCTTGGGACCGAGTGGTTGAACCGTGATCCGTGAGCGTTGGCTTGTGACGCTGACGGGTTGAGTTTCTTCATCGTGCCACTCGCCGCGGCGAGTGTTTCCCCTGCGAGGCTGACAAACTTGGAATAGCCAAAAGACTTTTTGAAGCCAGCTTTTGTCGTTGATCTACGACCACTAAAATGGAGACTCGGTTCTCGCTCTGAAATTCCACTGGCCGAGCCATTGGCACGGGGGACCGGGAATCAAACAAGGGCCAGCACGATTTCATCGAAGATGAAACCTACGCATTGAACTCCTATCGATGACCCCTCATGAAAACACCTCACCTTTTCTTCGCCATGCTCTTACTCACCCTCGTCACCCGCGGCTTCGCAGCGGTGCAAGCCGTGACTCCGCCGAGTGACACGGAACGGCTCCGCGAGTTGGACGCCTATTGGGCCGAGGTCTCGCGCGCTGTCGGCAAAGGCGATTTTGAGGGCTACAAGGCGACCTGCCACGAGAGTGGCGTCCTCGTCACCGGGATCAAGAACACGAGCCAGCCCTTGGCTGCGGCGCTCGTGCGGTGGAAGCCGGAGTTCGATGATACCAAGGCGGGCAAAATGAAAGCCAGCGTCACGTTCCGCTTCTCGAAGCGCCTCGGCGACGCCGATACCGCGCACGAAACGGGCATCTTCTTCTACACGTCCGAATCCGCCGCCGGCAAACGGGCAGAATACATCCACCTCGAAGCGCTCCTCATCAAACAACAAGGCAAGTGGAAGACCCTGATGGAATACCAGAAAGCCAAGGCAACGAAGGAGGAGTGGGACCGATTAGATAAGGTGAAATAGAAATGGTTTCAGAAACTTTTCCTGCTTGCTGAGGAGTGCTCTTATGCCAAGGCGCTGTTTTTATTTCGTGCTTGCGGTCGCAATTGTTCTGATCTGCTCGACGACAAACGCGGCCGAGTCGCCAGCGCGGCCGAATATTCTGTTCATCGCGATGGATGACCTCAACGACTGGATCGGCGTGCTCGGAGGGCATCCGCAGACGCTCACACCGAACATGGATCGCTTGGCGAAGTCGGGCATCCTCTTTACCAATGCGCATTGCGCCGCGCCGTCGTGCAATCCTTCGCGGAGCGCGATTTTTACGGGCATTTCGCCGCACAAGAGCGGGCTTTATGAAAACAATCAGAAGATGCGCGAGATTCTGCCCAAGACTGAACTCATGCCGCGCGTCTTTTCCAAGCACGGCTATCATTCGTCCGGCTCGGGCAAGATGCTGCACTACTTTATCGATGCGCCCTCTTGGGATGAGTATTATCCCGAAGCCAAGAGCGAAGACCCATTTCCGCGTACGAAGAACCCGACGCAGCGCCCGGTCACGCTGCCGCGCGGCGGACCGTGGCAATACAACGAGACAGATTGGGCCGCGCTCGATTTGACCGACGAAGAATACGGCGGCGATTACCTGGTCGCAGAGTGGGTAGGAGAGCAATTGGCCAAGCCGCGGGAGAAGCCGTTCTTTCTCGCCTGCGGCATTTATCGTCCGCACGAGCCGTGGTTCGTTCCGCGGAAATACTACGAGCCGTTTCCGCTCGAGTCGATTCAATTGCCGCCGGGATACAAAGCCGATGATCTCGACGATCTTCCGCCCGAGGGAAAACGAATCGCCGAGAATCGGTACTTCGCGCACATCCAGAAAGAGGGGCAATGGAAGCAGGGGATCCAAGGGTATCTCGCCTCGATCCACTACGCCGATGCGATGCTCGGCAAGGTCCTTGCCGCGCTCGATGCCAGTCCTCATGCCAAGAATACGATCGTGGTGCTTTGGTCGGACCACGGCTGGCATCTGGGCGAGAAGAATCATTGGCAGAAATACACCGCTTGGCGCGCTTGCACGCGCGTGCCGCTGATCGTACGCGTTCCGCCCGGGGTACCGGGTCTCGCCGCAGGAACCAAACCAGCGCGCTGCAACAAACCGGTCAACTTGGTGAGTTTGTATCCGACGCTGTTGCAGTTATGCGGGCTGCCGGCGATCCCGGAACATGATGGACCGAGTTTGGTTCCGCTTCTGCGTGATCCGCAAGCGAACTGGGATCATCTTTCGACGACGTTTTTGGGTCAACCGGGGAGTTACGGTCTTAGCGGCGAACGCTGGCGATTGATTCACTACGCGAATGGCGAAGAAGAGTTATACGACATCGACAACGATCCTTACGAATGGAAGAATCTGGCCGCCGATCCGGCTCATGCGGAGCATCTCAAGAAACTGCGCGCTCGCGCCCCAGCAAAGTTCGCCCCCAAACCGCCTCCCTCGTTCGAGTCGCTCACGGCGCTCAAGTGGCGGTCTCTGGACAAGGATGACCGCGCGCCGGCTTCGAAGCCCGACGGGTCGCCGTTCGAGGTGACGTTTCTCAACCAGCGCGGCCAGGATGTGAAACTGTGGTGGATGGATCTCGCGCAAAAACCGCGCTTCTACGGTCAGATCGAAGCCGGGAAACGTGTCGCGCAGAAAACTCGCCCTGGCGCCGTCTGGCTCATCACCGACGCCGACGACAAGGCGTTGGGTTACTTTGAAATCGGTGACCGCGCGGCGAAAGCCGTTATTCCCAAATGATGTTTGTTCCAAGGCCACGATTGATCGTAATTCAATAGGTGATAACGTTGAGAATTTATTCTCGCTCAATAATTCCACTCGCCGCGGCGAGTGGCACATGCGTGGCTATGCCTGAATTGACCTACCAGCAAGCTTTTGAACTTGCTCTGCAACATCATCGCGCGGGCCGCTTGACCGACGCCGAAGCGCTCTATCGTCAGATTCTCGCTGTCGATCCTCAGCAGCCGGAATCGCTGCATTACCTGGGCCTGATCGCGCATCAAGTCGGGAAACACGACACGGCCCTGGAACTGATCGGCCGGGCTTTGGCGGTCAGGCCCGACTGGCCCGAGGCGCTTTGCGATCAGGCCGAAGTGTTGCGAGCTCAACAAAAGCGCGAAGCGGCCGTGGCTTGTTTGCGGCGCGCGATTGAGCTTGCGCCCGAGTTCACTCTGGCACTCAGCAATCTTGGAAACACGCTGACGGAGCTAGGCCAAGCCGAAGAAGCGATTGGCTTTTGCCGCCGGGCCGTAGCCGCCGATCCCCAGCATGCGATCGCTTGGTACAACCTTGGCAATGCGCTGCTCGCCGCCCGGCAATGGGACGAGGCCGTGACCGCCTGCCGACAAGCGATTGCCCTCAAGCCCGACTTGGCCGAAGCCTACAACAATCTGGGCGTTGTGCTCAATCACCAGGGCCAAGCAGACGAAGCCATCGCCGCCTTCGAGCGGTCGATCGCGCTGCGTCCCCAGGTTGCTCCGGTACACTGCAATTTGGGAAACGCGCTCAAGGACAAAGGCCAACTCGACGAAGCCATCGCCGCCTATCAGAAGGCCAGCTCGCTTCAGCCGGCGAACCTAGAATTTCAAAGCAATACGCTGGTCGCGCTGCATTATCATCCGGCTTACGATGCGCGAGCCATCGCCGAGGAGTTGGGGCGTTGGAATCAGCAATTGCAAAGCACATTGCCGCCCCGTTCGAATCAACAACATCCGAATGACCGCGCGCCGGAACGCCGGTTGCGCATCGGCTATGTCTCGCCCGATTTGCGCGACCATCCGGTGGGCCTGTTTTTGCTGCCGCTCTTGCAGCAACATGATCGGCAACAATATGAAATCTTCGTTTACACGCAAGTCGCCTCGCCTGATGCGATAACCGCGCAGCTTCGCGCGCACACCGACGCGTGGCATAGCACCACGGGCCTTGCCGATGAGCAATTTGCCGACCTGATTCGCCGCGACCGGATCGATATCCTCGTCGACTTGGCCATGCACACGGCCAATAACCGGCTGCGGGTCTTTGCTCTCAAACCGGCCCCCGTCCAGGTGAACTACTTGGCCTATGTCGGCAGTTCGGGCTTGACCGCGATGGATTATCGCTTGAGCGATCCGTACTTGGACCCGCCGGGCAGGGACGAGTCGATCTATTGCGAAAAAACGATCCGGCTCCCGGAAACGTACTGGTGCTTTCAGTCGGCGCACGTCGATTTGCCGCCCACAACAAGAGAGCCGCAGCCCGGCGCGATCCGTTTTGGCTGCCTGAACAATTTCTGCAAGATCAACCCGCCGCTGATCGCCGCATGGGCGCAGATTCTCCGCGCGGTCCCCGGCTCCCAGCTCACCGTGCACGCCCTCGAAGGCGATCATCGCCAGCGCATGCTCGATCAATTTACCGAACAAGGCATCGCGGCCGAGCGGATCACCTTCGTGGGCAAGGTGCCGCGCGCGGAATATTTCCAAACGTACCAAGCGCTCGACATCTCGCTCGACACGACGCCGTATGCCGGCGGCACAACCACGTGCGATTCATTGTGGATGGGCGTCCCAGTCGTCACCCTCGCGGGAGAACGCGCGGTCGGCCGCGGCGGGGTCAGTCTGCTCCAAAACGTTGGCCTACCGGAGTTGATCGCCCCGACGCTAGATGAGTACGTCGAAATCGCGGTCGCTCTGGCGAACGACCTGCCCCGCTTGCGGGAACTCCGCTCAACGTTGCGAGTAAGGATGCAGGCTTCGCCGTTGATGAATGCTCCGCGTTTCGCGCGGAATGTTGAGGCGGCTTATCGGGAGATGTGGCGGGCTTGGTGTGAGGGAAGTTTGGAATTTCCCGACAGTTCAGACTGAAGAATGTCACGGCAGATTTCTCGCTGATATTTCGCTAACAATTTCGTTCTATGCTGAACCTTTCCGGAACACCTTTCATGAAAGCTTCCAATGCTGCCGCTTCGTCACTACCTAATTCTCACCTGGGAATTTCATCTGCTGGTTCAGGATTTGGCATGGGCCGAGGAAGTTTCAGCACAGCCCGTCCCCAAATTTCTCGACGTCGTCAAAGCCAACTTCGCCGGCTGGGACCTCGACAAGAATGCCGAACTCAGCGGCGACGAGATCGAACTCGCGGTGCACAATCCGGCGGTGAAGGGACACGCTGCGGCTGCGGCGGCTTCGCTGCGCCGCGCGGTGCGGGCACAGCGCGAACGGTTGCCGCTGACGCTCGCCAAACTGGCCGCCGATATTCCGTACGATGCAAAGTCCAAAGCGACGCCTGTGCCCGCCAACTACGAGGGGATGTACGACAGCGCGCTGGCCAAGATCGCCGTGACGAAGCGCGAGATCTTTGTCTCGGACAAACCGTCGGTCGACGGACTGCATCAAGGCCGGCTCGGGGATTGTTTCTTACTCGCCGGGTTGGGCACGATGGCGCATTGTTATCCGGAGCGGCTTGTGAAAATGATCGAGCCGACCGCCGACGGGATGATTGCCGTCAATTTTGGCTCGGGTCAGCGCGTCGTCCTCCCGCCGCCGACCGATGCCGAGGTGGTTATCGGCGCCGAGACGGGCAACGATGGTGTCTGGGCCAACATCTTTGAAAAAGCGATCGGGCAACTCTATCTCGAACGCCAAACTGCCAAGAAGCACGTCACGCCGTTCAGCATCATCGGCATCGGCGGATCGCCCGCGACGCCGCTGGCGTTTCTGACGGGTCATCGCTGCAAGCGGCTCGGCTGCGAAGATTTTCAGAAAGCAGGGCTACTCGAAGGCGAAGCGCGCGAGGCGCGCCTGAACGACATTCGCCAGCAACTCACAGCGACGCTCAAAGCCGGCCGGGTGATCGTCGGCGGCACGGCCCCAATCAGCGGAATTCAAGTGAAGGTCCCCGGCCTCTACTACAACCACTCTTACGGCGTGCTGAATTACGACGAGCAGACGGATCTCGTGACGTTTTGGAATCCGTTCGGCAACAAGTTTACGCCGAAGGGGCCGGCCGGTTTGAAGCACGGGTTTCCCACCTCGCACGGCCGGTTCGAAATGACAATGCCCGAAGCAGTGATGTGGTTCGGGTCGTTCTCGATCGAGACGACCGAGCCGCCGCTGCCGACGAAAGGCTAGCACGACTTCACTGGAGTGCTGCCCTGCTCCGTGCCACTGGCTCGGCCAGTGTCTTCTTAAGTGGCTGACAACGCTATTGCTCCGAACAATCGGATACGAAGCACTCCACTCTCGTTGATCGACAACTCAAAAGTTCGAACTCTTCTGGCCGTTCGAAATTACACTGGCCGAGCCAGTGGCACTACTGGACTATCCTAATCGTCGTCATCATCCTCGTCTTCTTCTTCCCCGCCCGGCGCACGGAAGACAAACGAAGCCCGTACCGGCGGCGGCATTTTGCTGTCGGGTCCGCGGACGCTGCGCCAGATGATCTCGTTGAAGACCAGATCGTCGGCCGCGTCTTCTTTCGAGAGATCAAGTTCCGAGGTCTTCTGCTGGCCCCACACGCCGATTTTGTTGAGCGTATCCAACGGCACGCCGTTCGGGCGCGCCTTGTACGGCGTCAGGTCGGGCTTCGCTTGGAACGAGGCGTACATCGGCAACGCCGCCGCGTCGAATTGCGTCATCGGTTTGAGGCCGAGGATCAACTCCATCGTCCGCAACATGCTGGCCGTCGAGTACATGTTCGAATCAACCGAGCCGCGGCGAATGTACGGGCTGATCGCTAGCGCGACGGTGCGATGCGCATCGACGTGATCGGAGCCATTCTGCGCGTCATCCTCGACGACAAAGATCGCCAGGTCTTTCCAGAACTTGCTCTGGCTCAGTGCTTCGACGACTTGGCCAAGCGCTAGGTCATTGTCCGCGACGTACGCCGTGGGCGTGGGCTTGCCCTTCGCGGTGCCGGATGTGTGGTCGTTCGGCAGGCGCAGCACGATGAACCGCGGCATCTCACCCTTGGTTTCGAATTCCTTCAGCTCTTCGATGAAGCGCGCCGCGCGATCGACGTCCTTGTAGTCGAGGTCGTAGCTGCGGAACTTGGGATCGAAGTGGCCTTCGAGCGCTTTGACCTTGGCGACGCCCGGATCGCCGGGATTCTTGCCATTGGCGATCCATTCCCCGTAGCTGCGGTAGGTCACGCCCGCTTCGGCGCAAAGGTCCCAGATATAGCCGCCGGCCGAGGCGCTGATCTTGTAGGAGCCTTCGCTCGGATAGCCGATCTTGCCTTTGTAGCGGCTGCCGCGATAACTGAGCGGCCACAGTTTCTCGGTGAAGTCCGTCGCATACGCGGCCATACTCCACTCATGCCCATCGGCGCTCACTTCGCTCTCGACGTAGAAGTTGTCGAGCAGGACGAACTCGCGCGCGAGCGCGTGATGGTTCGGCGTCACATTCTCAGGAAAGATGCAAAGATTTTTGTCGCCGTTGCCCTGGGGCATGTCGCCGAAGACCTGGTCGTAGGTGCGGTTCTCTTTGATGATGTAGATGCAGTGCTTGATCGGACTCCGGTCGCCGACTTTCGCGGGGATCGGATTGTCGGCTTCGCGTGCCGCGGCGCGCGGTTTGTTTTCGGGATCAAGCGGGCTGCATTCAAAGACAGTCTTGGTATAGGCCGCCATCTTGCCCGGGTCGGGATTGTCAATGATGCCGAGCGTGCCCTTGAAAAGTCCGCCGATGTATTCGACGGTTGAAGCCGGCGGCGAGGCGAGGGGGTTGGGGCCTTGCGGATTGGCTTTGCTCATCACGCCTTTGCCGTTGGCGACGAGGATGCGTTCGCCCGTGTGATCGAAGCGCACGCTCGTCGGATACCAACCGACGGGGATCAGGCCGAGCGATTTGCTTTTGCCGCGCACCGAAACATCGACGAGCGAAAGATGATTCGTGTTCGCGTTGGCAATCAGCAGGGCTTTGCCATCGGCGCTGAGGGCCAGGCTGTTCGGCGTGGCGCCGAGCGGAGCCGTCGGGTAAATCGCACCGCCGATGACTTCGAGTGCTTTCGCGTCGTCGATATCAAAGACCCAGACATTGTTGCTGTTGGCGCAGGCGACGTAGAGCAGATCCTTCGGCCCAAAGAGCATCTCGGTCGGATGCGAATCGGTTGGCCAGGTCGCTTCGATCTTGTTGGTCTCCAGATTCACGACCGCCACGCCAGCGGCGCCCCAGAGACTGACATAGAGTTTTTTGCCATCGGGTGAGGGAAGAGCGTAGTAAGGATAGCTGTCCTTTTCAAATTCGATGGTCGTCATCTTCGTCGGGTCGGCGATCGGGACGATCTTCAAGACGCTGCCCCATGCGCAACAGACAAAAAGCTTCTCGCCCTTGTTATCGACACTGATTCCGCTGGGGACGAATTTTTCTTTGGGATCGGCAATGGGAAAAGTCTTGTGCTCGCTCAGGTAGCCATCCTTGAAGCGAAAGCCATGCACGACTTCATACTCGCCGCCGCTGCAATAAACATGCTCGCCGCTCGGCGCGAAGGCGATGCCGTAAAAAGCTTGCGGCACCGAGGCGCGCGAGACGACTTTGTCTTCCTTGAGATCGACGATCACGATCTCGTTTTCGCCGTAACCAGCGTGGAGGATCGCGGCATACGGCAGCTTCGGATGGAGTTGAATGTTGACCGGAAAATCGCCGAGTTTGATCTGCTTGCCCGCCGGTTTGAGCGACCATTGCGTCGGCAGGAGAATCCGCCCGCCGGCTTTCACGCCGGGCAATTCGCGCGCGGTTGTGTTCGCGGCAGCCGATTCCGGTTTGCCCTTGGGTGATGGCGTGGGTTGCGGTTTTTGGGCAATGGCTAGCGTTGCCAGGCCCGCCAAGAAAAGGAAAAGACAAAGCCGTGGGGTCGTGCGCATGATTGCCTCGGGAAGACCGTTTGAAACGAGAGACGTCAGCTTAACGACGTTCGCACGCAACGGCAAACGGTTCCTGTTCAAGGCACGGAACTCACAGATTTCTAACTTGATTTTGAAAAGATATCAGATTGCATTCCTCCGCCAAGTCTGCCGCCACAACCTCATCGGCGGATCGTCACCTTGGAATTGCCAGTCCCACGATTGTTCGATGTAAAAGCACCGCAGCATCGTGTACGCGATGCTTGGATGCATGAAGAGCGAGCGGGCAAGACGCCAGACGAGCTTCGGATTTGTGTAGAGGCCGCGGAGCATGCGGGCCATTCTGTAGTCGTTGGCGATCTTGTAGCCTCGTGTGCCGTCTTGTTCCGCGGCAAGGGTGAAGAACGGCCGCGCGCATTCTTCGAGTTGACCATCGACCGGATACCAGCCCCCCATCCAATGATGCAGCAAACTGTAGTGCCGCTCGTTCGAACCGCGCGGGTGATGCTGCCACGGCGTGAGCAAGTCCTCGGGCTTCACGGGGCGTTGAACATGAATTGCCGTGGTCACATAGCGCGCGTCGTCTGTCGCGGGATCGAGCATCTTGTGCATGATCTCGAACGACTCGCGGTAAAGCGAATTCATCCGGCCGGCGAGAACATCCTCGGGCTGTACCCAGTGTTCGAGCGAGCCGTTGGCGATGACGCCGTCGAACTGGCCGTGCCACTGTCGCGCATGGAGCAGATCGCGGTAGGTGCAGCAATGTGTCGGCGAGCCGTGCTCGTTGCAGTAGTCTACCTGCTCTTGCGAGACATTGACGCCAACGACCTGCGCGCCGCGAGCTTGTGCTAGCCGCAATAGATGTCCATAGCCGCAGCCGATTTCGAGCAACCGAAAGCCGGGCCGTGTGCAGCCGACTTGATCGAGCAAGTAGTTCAATTGGCGCTCGATCCCCTCTTCGAGCGAAGTGTCGCCCGGCCGATACTCGCCATCGGCCAGATCGCGAATGCCGACCGCTTCCGCGGCATGCACCATCGTGTAGCAGAGTTTCACCAACGGGATCGGCGGCACCGTGGAGCACGGCTGCGGTAGATCGAGCGGAGCGAAGACTTTAGAAGGCGAAGCGGCGGGTGCTCCGCGCACGTCGTTGATGGCGATCGACATCAGAGCCTCCCCAGGGAAACGAAGCGATCATTTCGTCTGCCTGCATTTTACGAGACTTGGCGGACGAGTAAACGAGCAATCCGTGTTCCATATTTTGCCGTGGGCGAAAACGCTCGCCTTTGGCTCGCTGCTAGCCGGGGATTATGGGCCATTGACCCCAAACAATGCTCTCGGGCAAATCCTCGCATAGCATGAACCAATCTTTCGCCACATTCTCGCGTGGAAGGTTGCCATGTGATCGCTCTTGTTGATGCCGTGTTGTTTCATTGTGCTGGCCTTGCCCTGCTTGGCACAGCGAACACCGCGCGATGAAAAAGTCCGCAATGACAAAAAGACCATTTCGGCCGACGAATGCTGGATCTACAACGATCCGGACAAAGCCACGGGCATGGCCAAGTCCGAGTACAAACCGATCCTGCTCGTGTTTCGCTGCATCCCGTGCAAGCCGTGCAGCAAGTTCGACGAGCAGTTTGTGCAGCGCGATCCGCGCGTTGCGGCGCTCATGGATCAGTAGCATCCGACCGAAGCCGCGCTAGCCCAAAGTTTGCCGAGCCCGCACGCTCGGTTGATCCGAACTGGCCGCTGAACAAAAAACCGATGGCAAAGAAAGCAAAGTAATAAGATGGAATTAAGAGCTAAATTAAACATTTTCAAACGTGCAAAAGAACATAAAAGAATCTTGATTCAAGGGAATTTCCTAGATACGATGAAAGTCGATCGGGGGATCGAGTATTTCATTTCAGGGTGGGGGTGTAGCAATGAGAGTAGCTTTACTGACTGTCTGTTTCTTGGCACTAGCCAAGCTTGCACCTGCAGCGTTGATAGACGCTCTCGAACTGTATTACAGCTTCGACAACGATACGATTGCTGCTGGCGGCATCACCGACCTTTCAGGCAATAACCGAAATGGTTCGCCCTTCGACAATAGTGGCAACGCGAACGTAGGCCTGAGTATTTCTAGCAACGTTCCGGCAGCGATTGGCTCAGGCAATTCGCTGCAACTGACGGGAATTGATTCCATCCGCCCGGATGCCTGGACGGGGCTCACGGGCAATGGAGCGCGCACAATCTCAATGTGGGTCCAGACAACTGCTGTGGCAAATCAAATTTTTGCCGAATGGGGCACAAATAATAACGGCCAGCGCTTTACGTTTCGGATGGAAAACGTAAATACGCAACCCAGCGCAGGAGCTAGCAAAGTAGGCGGCATCCGTACGGAGATCCAAGGAGATTACCGCACAACTGCCGCCGCTAGTCCGGCTATTAATAACGGCAACTGGCATCACGTTGCTACGGTGTACAATCCCGGAGTCACACAACTGGAAAGCGTGACGATGTATATCAATGGTGTTGCCGTTTCGACGACGGATAACCCGGCAACGATTTCCCTAAGTACGGTTGCGCAATTCAACGTTGGGATTGGCGGAACGTCGGGTGGAACTGGCGTTGTTTTCAACGGCAGTCTCGACGAGGTCGGCATCTGGAACCGAGCGCTCAGCCCTGCGGAAATTTCCCAACTTGCTTCCGGGATTGTCCCAATTCCTGAACCGGGGACAGTTGCCCTCTTGTTGATTGGCGCGGGGGCGCTGATTGTTAGGGCACGCCGTGCTCGTCACTAAGGTTGCGCTCTCTTTTTTGCATTGCTGCGGCGAGCTACCCTAGCGACTACCGCACGCCTTCGGCGAACAGTTTCATCTGGCGTTCGCGTTCACTTTCCGGACTGAACTCCTTGAAGAGCATGCTCGGTTGGATGTCGCGATTGTTTTGGTACTTTTCGCTGTTGTAGGGAATGAAATCGCCGACGATTTGGTGGTAAAAGATCTGGCAGATCGGCACGCCGGGATAAATCTTCACCGGCTGGACGGCGAACATCTCGAGCGTCCAATACCCGCAGAACCCCACGTCACCGAAACCCGCGGTGACATGCACAAAAAGCCCCAGCCGGCCGATCGATGAGCGGCCTTCGATCTGCGGTACCAAGTTGTGCGTCTCGGTGCGCTCGCGTGTCCGGCCGAGATACAACTGGTTCGGGGTGAGGATCAACCCCTCGGGCGGGATGATGATCCGCTCCGTGCGGTTCGGCTTCTTCATGTCGAGCACGATCTCTTCGTAGACGAGCAGCTCGTCGCACAGCGTCAGATTGTAGCTGTTCGGATTCAGGTTCGCCGGATCGAACGGGTCGATCACAATGTCCTGGCCCATGCGGTTACGGATTTCTTCACCCGAGAGAATCATGCGGAGACCTTGCGGGTACGAGGGGCAAGCGTTTTCGGGGAACGCGATTTCGAATCGCTGGCTGTGGATTCGAGCATTCGCGCGAGGCGAATCTTGGCGGGGATTTTTTGCGGGTCAGCGCCGCCGGCGGTTTTCGTCACGCCGATCTGCGGGCAGTGCTGCAATAGTGCACAACCTTCGCACCGGGGTTTGCGTGCGTCACAAACCGCGCGGCCATGCAGGATCAACTCATGGCTGAAGTCGATCCAATGATCCTCGGGCACGAGTTTCATCAACTCGTGCTCGACCTTCACCGGATCGCGCTGTTTGGTCAATCCGAGCCGCAAACACAGCCGTCCGACATGCGTATCGACCACAACGCCGCTCGGAATGCCGAAACCGGAGCCGAGGACGACATTGGCCGTTTTGCGGCCGACGCCGGGAAGTTTGACGAGCGCGTCGAGATCACGCGGGACTTCACCCTTGTGTTGCTCGACGATGGCCGTACAGGCGGCTTTGATGTTCTTGGCTTTGTTACGAAAAAAACCGGTCGATTGGATCAGCTTTTCCAAATCAGGCAGCGGCGCTTCGGCCAGTGCAGCCGCATCGGGAAAGCGGGCAAACAGTGCCGGCGTGACCATGTTCACGCGGACGTCGGTGCAGTGGGCCGAAAGAATCGTCGCCACGAGCAGTTGCAGCGGCGAGTCGTGCGTCAGAGCGCACTCCGGGTTTGGATAGTGCTGTTGCAGCAGCCGGATCAAGCGGCGGGCATGTTTCTGCCCTGCGTTCAATGCGGCCATCTGCGCCATTCCTAACAAAAAAATGGTGGAACGCTCATGATTCCGAATCACGGCGAGTCCGACGTATTGTCCGGGGTGGGGCGCGGAGTGTCAAGCGAGGGGCTTACTGGGTGGTGATCCGGATGCGAAAAATCAGCGTCCTGTTGTTTCAAGGAAAGAAAAAGGAAGAAGGGAAAAGATGGAAAAACTCCCTTTTTCCTTTTCCCATTTCCCTTCGAATTCCGAGGTTTGCAACAATCGCCGCTGATTCCGTTTATTCCGTTTATTGCGTCTCGCGCAGTCAGGCAAACTTCGCAATTTTTATCGGCGAGCCGGACGATTGTGACCTAGAGTTGTCTAGCTGGGAAAATGTTTCCCGACTTAATCCTCCTTAATTGGGATTGCTCCCTCGATGCCACGTCAGGGCCGACATCGCCGCTCTGCAGAACGCCGCGCTTCGGTGCTGACGGAGTTGGCGATTTGTTTGCCCGTCTTGACGCTGCTGATTCTTGGATCAATCGACATCTCGAACACGATTCATTTGAAGCACACGGTCACGCTCGCGGCATACGAAGCGGGGCAAACTTCGACGTGCCAAGGGGGAACCGAAGCCGATGGCCGCAGCAAGGGCCTAGCGATCTTGACCGATCGCTCGATCCGCAACGGCACGATCACGTTTTCGCCGGCGATCACAAAAAACACGCCAGCGGGCACCTACATCACAATCACCGCTTCGGCGCCGGCGAATAATAACACGCTAGGACTGACCAACTACTTTCGCAACAGCACGATCACGGTGAGTGTCGTGATGCGGAAGATGTGAGGGGAAGAAGTTAGAAGGAAGAAGGAAGAAGGATGTAGCCAAGGTCGTGAGACCTTGGACACGATTGAGGCTTGTAACTCGTTCAGCTGAAGTCTTACGACTTCAGCTACAGGAAGGTGATTCCATGTCATCCACCACGCGAAATCGAACCGCTCGCCGGCTGCAACAGCAGCGCCGCGGGGCGGTCTTGGTCCTCTTTGGACTCTTGATCATCGTGATTTTCGCGATGATCGCCTTTGCCGTCGATGTGGCGTACATGCAATTGGTGCGGGCCGAATTGCGCGCCGCGACCGACGCCGCGGCCAAGGCCGGGGCGCTCGAACTCCGTTTGACCGACGGCGACGGCGCTGCTGCCCGAGCGGCGGCCATCGCTGCGGCCGCGCGGAATAATGTCGGCGGCAAACCCCTGGTACTCAACGGCAGCGAAATTACCCTCGGCCGGAGCGTCTACTCGGGCGATGGAACGTATCAATTCGTCGCCAATCAAACGCCGTACACCTCGCTACGGATCAATAGCAATCTGACGCCATCGTCGGCGATGGGCAGCGTGCGGTTGTTCTTTGGCAATATGCTAGGAGCATCTAGTTTTACGCCGCAGCAAATCGCGACCGCGTCGCAATTGCAGCAAGAAATCGTTCTCTGCCTCGATCGCTCGCATTCGATGACCTTCGATCTGTCGGGGGTCGATTGGTCGTATCCGCCGTCACAAGGCAAGCTCAAGAATCCCATCACCGGCGACCCGGATAAAAAACTGAGCCGCTGGGCCGCGCTCGACCGCGCGGTCGATACGTTTATCAGCATTCTCTCGTCGCAGCGCACACAGCCGCGCGTGGGTCTGGTGACCTGGGGTTCGGATATTGGCAAAAATACCGTCGAATATTTGCTCACGGGTCTCACCGAGGTCGCCGTGTTGCGCGATGTTTCCATGACCACGGCTTACAACGACATCACGAAAGCGATCAAGACGCGCGGCAAAAAACCGATGCTCGGCGGCACCAACATGGCGGCGGGGTTGGATGAAGCGATCGATATCCTCACCGAACCCGGCATCAGCACGCTGGCCAACCGGATCATTGTGCTTATGACCGACGGCGACTGGAACAAAGGCCGCGATCCGATCCTTTCGGCCAATGACGCCGCGGCGGCGGGCATCGTCATTCACACGATCGGGATGCTCAACGACGATCAAGCGACGCTGCAGCAGATCGCCCAGATCACCGGCGGCGAATACATCTACGCCGCGAACGATGCCGAACTGGAAGAAGCGTTTAAGAAAATCGCCCGGATGCTGCCCGTGGCGCTGACGGAGTAAGTTGAGAGAAAAGATCCCAGGGGGTGAACCCCTGGGCTTTGAAGAGATGCAATTTGAGCTTCACCGCTTCGCAATTTCCCCATGATCCGCTGCCGTTCAACACGACGAAATCGAATACCTGCCGCACGCTTCGGCGCGGTGCTGGTCGAGTTCGCGCTGGCCGCGCCGATCACGTTTATCATGGTCTTTGCGTTGATCGAATTCAGCCGCGTCGCGATGCTGACCAACACGGCCGAGAACGCGGCGTACGAAGGCTGCCGCGCCGCGATCGTCCCCGGCGGCA
>JBGSSS010000018.1:0-46094 GCA_041736895.1 Pirellulales bacterium | reverse complement strand
ACGCCGCGATCGCCGCTTGGCAGCAGGAACGCAATGAAAATCGCCGCGGCACCAATTGGCGCTTCACTACGGCAGACGCCAGAATTAAACTGAAGTCACTCTACCCCGTACCTGACATCGATCGCTAGATGGACTACTAGGCAGCCGAAAGCCAGTCGCCGTGACGTAATGCCAGCAATCTCCCAACTGCGTGCCGCCGGTCAAAAAAAGATTGAACTCGCCGTCTCCGTTGCCTTGCAGTGCTCGCGTAGAACCAGCGGGAATTTCAAATGTCACGCCGCCGCTGAGAAGCGTTTGTGTCTCGGGATCGGCGTAAATCAGGTATTTGAGCCCTGCACCGACATCCGCCCAGCCGTCATCCGCCACCGGCACATCGTCCCCGTACATGATAAAGCCGTCTTTGTTGGCGATGAACGAAAGACGATCGGTCAAGCGTGCCCGCAATTGCAAGGCAACCAGATTCACATCCCCGCCGCCGAGTTGCTGCGGCAACGTATGGTTCAGATAAATGAACCGCGCTTCGGTCAGCATCCGCGGATCTTCGAAGAAGACTGGATTGGTGATCGGACTGACAAAATCTTGGTAACAACAATCCGATTTCTCGAATAGGTCCCCGAGACACCAAGGTTCAGCGCATTCGCAACACGGCTGACTTTGTTGGCAACTCGGAGCGCAGATGTTGACGCAGCAATCGCCTTGCGCCTGGGCTGATGCTCCGCTTAGGAATGCCGCTCCAGTCAGTAGCAGCGCGGATAAAAATCGTCCCCTTCTGATTACTGACATCTGATCCTCCTTGAGGAAAACCTGACACTTGCGGGCAAGTCGGATCGATCCTTCGATCAACTCAATGTCGGCCGCGCATAAACTGTTAGAGCTCGAACAATCACGAGCCTGTGACTAGTGGACATTTCGTCAGAGTTTCCTTGCTGGTGCAAAGGATTTTTTCTTGACCGCACAACTTACCTGACTGCACTTTTGTAGACGTAAAAATGCTCATATCAGGCCGAAAAGCGTGCGTTTTCGCACACTTTGCCCACTCCAGCTTTGGCCCTCACAGCGGCAACTCAACTTAGCCGCAAATCGACATATGAAGATGCGTAAGGTTCTTGCAACAGCCCCAGTGTCCATAGACCCCAGCGTCCATCAAGAAATGGGAAGCCAGAATTCCCGGTCGCTTTTCTTAGAGGAAGTAGCTTCTTGAAATCAATGTCTGCGGCAAAAGGGCAGAGGATAAATCTCGCACAGACGAGACATGAAACATACGGCTGGGAGATACACGCAATTAGAAAGGATGAGGCTGCGACTGGTACCATCTAAAAAACAAAGGACCCGTGGGCATGAATGGCTTCAGGGAATTCGGCGTCCGTGCCTTACCGCGAGCATCCAGTACTCTGCTGATTTCGATTGACCCGCCGGGTGACACAGGCAGGTTTCTTCGAGCTTCAAGCGATCCACGGCCACACGGGCCCTTCGTAAATATCGGCGTCCTTGCAAGTCGGACTGGGAACAGTCCATCAATCTCCTGAACATCCTTGCTGTTCCCCATGCTCATCGGCCGCGGATGCGCCGCGGCGAGCCAACACTCGGACGCGACTGTGATCGTAGGCGGAGACCCGGCCCATCCTTGGGCGTGTGTTCCTTAATTCCTTGGAATGGCTTCCCCTGGGAAATACGGAACACGACCGGCAAAACTTTCGAACCAACGCGATGTGTGGGTGTTGCTGTTAAAGGTAGGAAAAGTGGCTAAACGACAACGAGCATCCGGCGAGCGGCAACAAGTCGTTGGGCGACGAGTCGCAGTTCGATTGAATACTAGTTTCTTGCGGTGAATCCGTTTACCGCGTCAGGTCGTCGAATAGCTGTTGAAAATTCGGCAGTTCCGATTGCAAGCGTTCCATCCAAGCAGCGGGCTGCCACAACTCGACGCAGATCGCCGCCCCGACCACCAAGACGGTGCCAGCGGGCTCGACCTGCAAAAACTCACGGAATCCTTCGGGGATGACCAGTCTTCCCCGACCTGCCAATTGCACCTCGCGATGACGAGTCGAGAGCAACCGGCCGAGGCGCTGGACATCGGACCAACGTTCCTCGAGTTTCTTCGCCCGGAGCTTGGCATTCACCAAGTCCAAGCCAGCTTGAGTCCGTTCGTTCCATTCCGCCCGAGGCCACAGGCTCAGGCATCCTGGCCGTTCCTTGACCAAGACACATTCGGTTCCATTTGCCGTGAGCGGATCAGCCAGGTCCGAGGGCAAGGACAAACGAAACCGCTCGTCCAACGCTCGGGCAAACTCGCCGGTCAACAAACTCAAGGGCATCGGCAGAAATCAGAGAAGGAAGGAGGGTTTTGATGGCTGACTCCGTCCGCCCCATCTGATCTCATACTAGCAAACTTTGGGTCAATTTCCCACAGGGCTAACATTCCTTGCTGTCCCATAGGGCTTATTCCCCACGCATTGCAGTTTATGAATTGATCTCTTTCTTGCAAGTGAATTTTGAGCAATTTTGGCAAGTATTTCAGATTTGCCATAAATCGCGGGAATAAATGAGCTAGCGGCAGAAAATCCCGAACGTTTTGGACGATTGGACCGTTGGTTTTTGATGGATATCTGTTCACGCGTCAAAAGTTACGCCTGGTTTCTATTCAAAAAACCTCAGGAAATTGCGGGAAACCGACAGAAACGAGATTCGCAGGCCTAATATCGCGATGTGCGACAGATAGACGCAGAGGATCGAAGTTCGATTTCTCAAGGCTCGGTGAAACGTGAATAGATGAACATTGCATTTGGAGTCGAAACGTGATCCAAAAAAAACTATTCGTAGCGGTTTGGCATAGCTCTGAAAATGAGCAAATCGGCAATCGTGTCGCAGGACGATCAGCGACCGAGAGTGCTAAACAGTCCCCTGTAATGGCGACAAACTGACGCGCCTAGTTTGCGCGATTGATACAGTTTTACTCGCCCAACTGATTCTTCCGGCGTAGCAGATGATGATAGTGCTGGGCGAAGCGATGGGACTCATCGCGGACGTACTGCAAGAGCCGCAGCGCGTAAGAATGTCGGCTCAGTTTCAGCGGCTCGTCTTGGCCGGGGATGTAGATTTCTTCTTCGCGTTTGGCGAGTGAAATGACGATTGGCGGCGTGATTTCCAGCTCGCGAAACGCGGCCATTCCGGCGTTTAATTGCCCTTTTCCGCCGTCAATCAGCAGGATATCGGGAAAGACATCGTTCTCGTCATGAAGCCGCGCGAAGCGCCGGCTGACGACTTCGTGGATGCTCTTAAAGTCATCGATCCCCGAGACGCCGCGGATCTTGAACCGCTTGTAGCCCTGCTTGTATGGCAACCCATCAATGAAGCTCACGAGACTGGCGACGGTTTCGTTGCCGCTAAGATGCGCGATGTCGACGCCCTCGATCGTGCGCGGCGTTTTGTCGAGCTTGAGAACTTGCTTCAGACCCTTCAACCCTTTTTTGGGATCGATGTAAAAGACCTCGGGCTGATCGTTCTCGCTGAGGTCCCCACGTTGGTCGAGCGTTTCGAGTTTGTGAATTTCGTCACGCAGCCGGCCAGCCTTTTCGAAGCGCAGCGCCGCGCTCGCGGTCTTCATCTCGTCGCGCAGTTCGTCTAATAGTTTGTCCTTGTTGCCATCCATGAACGTCCGGAGCTTGTTGATCGAACGCCGATAATCTTCCTTGCTGATCCGCAGATTGCACGGGGCGGTGCATTGGCGAATCGAAGCCAATAAACAAGGCCGAAACCAGCGCCATCGGTCGTCAGTCTCGTCAATGTCGAGGTCGCAGGTCCGGAATTGAAATATCTTCTGCAACGCCACGACCGCCGCGCGGAGATTGCCCGCACTAGTGAACGGGCCATAGAGTTTCACGCCACTCGACCGCGGTTTTCGCGTGATTTCGATCCGCGGAAAGTCCTCGTGCGTCGTGATTTGCAGGTACGGAAAGCTCTTGCCGTCCTTGAGATCACTGTTGTATTTAGGCTGGATGTCCTTGACCAAGCGTGCTTCGCCCAGGAGTGCATCGACCTCGCTTTCCATCGGGAGAAAGTCGATGTCCCAGATTTCCTGCACCAAATCACGGGTCCGCAGGTCGACGGCTGCCGCTTTGAGGAAGTAGCTCCCCGCGCGGGCACGCAGGTTCTTCGCCTTGCCAACGTAGATCACCCGACCGGCGCGATCCTTCATCAGGTACACGCCGGGGGTTTGGGGGAATTCGCGAACCTTGACCGCCGCATGATCAAAGCCCCCGCCGCGAGCTTCGGGCAGCACCGAAAGCTTGGCAAGCGGATCGATCGCTGTCTGCTCAGTTTCAGCAACTGGTTCAGGCGAGTTGGCAAACGCTTCGGCCGGCGTCAGATGATCCTCGTCCAACTCGCTCGGCATCGCCGCGGCATCAATCGACTCGATGTCCGAGTCAATGGGCTCGGGTGGCGGAGGTGGTGCGGCAGATTTGCGGCGTTTGGCCATAATTAGTGTGGGCTTCAGCCCACACGAAAAGTGGCGTGGGTATTAACCCACACGAGAATAAACTCCGAAGCTTGAATACCCCCATTCTACGCATTCGCTTTAAATGCAGCAGAGCGCAAAGTCATGCGGCGAATTCTATCGCGCCATTTTTGATAGCGTTTTTTGACGTGTGGGCTGAAGCCCACACTACTCTACGCAATCCCAAAACCAACGCCACCTTTTCACAAAAGCCGCATAATCCGCCGGAGTGTCGATCCCAATCGATGGCTCTCCAACGATGCCGATCATGATCGGATACCCGTTTTCAATGACTCGCAACTGTTCCAGGTTTTCCAGCTTTTCCAGCGGCGTGCGGGGCAAGGCGGCGTATTTGGGCAAGAACTCGCGGCGATAGACGTATAGGCCAAGATGCTGATAAAAACACGCCGGCTCGCGGGTCAGGAGCGCATCGCTCCACTCACGGGCATGCGGAATCGCGGCGCGGCTGAAGTAGATCGCGCGGTTACCCTTGGCCGTCTCGTGGAAGACGACCTTCACGCAGGCCGGATCGTCGAGCTTCGCCCGCTCGCGAATCTCCGTGCAGAGCGTTGCCATGGGGGCATCGGGGTTTTGCTCCAAGAGTGCAATCGCCGTGTCTATTGTCTCGCCGCTTAGTTCCGGCTCGTCGCCCTGCACGTTGACGATCAGGTCTGCTTCCGGCAGTTGCGGTGCGACCTCGGCCAAGCGATCCGTTCCGCTCGGGCAGGTTGGGCTCGTCATGATTATGCGCGCACCGAACCCGCGGGCGGCGGCAGCGATTTCTTCGTGATCGGCGGCGATGACGACCTCGCTGGGCTTCTTCGCGCGCTGCGCCGCTTCGTACGTATGCTGCAGTAGCGTCCGGCCGGTTTCGGTGAGGAGCAACTTTCGCGGCAAGCGAGTGCTAGCGAGCCGCGCGGGGATGACGATGATGCTGCGCATCGGGATTTTATGATAGGAGGACAGGAAGACAGGATCACAGGAGACAGGAATGCATTTATCAATTGCCCGTTTAGCGGGGAGCCGGAGGCGACCGTTCACTGCGAGCGATGCGTCGCTTTATTCGACGCGTATCGATTATGCCGAATCTTTCGCGCGGCGTTGAGAGCGATTCTCCGGGCGATCAACACAATTGAGCGGAACTTAATTCACCGCCGGTGCAATAACAGTCCGTTTCGCTCGCGTTTTCCCAGTTTCTCTCCGGCAAATCCCCACAAAATGCTATGGTACGGTATTGGGTTGCAGTCTGGGTTTCAAGTTAGCCAAGGGATCAGTCTATGTGCGGCATCGTGGGTTACGTCGGGTCGCGGGCAGCCGAAGAAATTTTGGTCGAGGGTCTGCGCCGGCTCGAATATCGCGGCTACGACAGCGCGGGCGTCGCAACCATGACGCCCACGGGCGAGTTCGCCGTTTGCAAAGCTGTCGGCCGCATCGACAACTTGGCCAAGCGCCTTGAAAAGACGCCAGCAGTCGGCACCATCGGCATCGGCCACACTCGCTGGGCGACGCACGGCGCGCCGAACGACGTGAACAGCCACCCGCACCTTGGCGGTGATGGGTCGCTGGTCCTGTGCCACAACGGCGTGATCGAAAACTTCCGTGCGCTTAAGGCCAAACTCGAAGCCGAAGGCTACGTCTTCCGCTCGGCGACCGATACCGAAGTGATCGCCCACCTGATTGACTCGTGCCTGCGTCTAGAACAAGCCAAGCCAAGCAAGAAAAAAGAAGCGGATCCCGTCGATGTCTATGCCCGCGCGATCAAGGTTGCACTGGCGCAACTCCACGGCACGTACGGCCTGACGATCATGTTCCGCGATGTGCTGCGCACGATTTTCGCGGCTCGTCTCGGCAGCCCGTTGGTCGTTGGTGTCGGCGATAACGAGCATTTCGTCGCGAGCGATGCTTCGCCGCTGGTCGGCCACACGACCAAGATCGTCTACCTGAGCGATCACGAACTGGCCGTGGTCACCGAAGATCAACTCCGCATCATGCACCGCGACACGGGCAACGTTGCGGTGAACGTCAAGCAGATGGAAGTCGTCAGCAGCCAGGTGCAGTTGAACGGCTACGAGCATTACATGCTCAAGGAAATCTACGAACAGCCGGAGACGATTCAGAACGCGATGCGCGGGCGTTTAAGCCTGGACGAAGCGACGAGCGTCTTCGGCGGGTTGAATCTCACGGCGGCGCAACTGCGGAACGTGAATCGCATCATTCTCACGGGCTGCGGGACAAGCTGGCATGCAGCACTGGTGGGCGAATACCTGATCGAAGAACTCGCCCGCCTGCCCGTTGAAGTCGAATACGCGAGCGAGCTGCGCTATCGCAATCCGCCCGTCGATCGCGACACGCTGCTCTTTGCGATCACGCAAAGCGGTGAAACGGCCGATACGCTCGCCGCGCTGCGCGAGATGAAACGTAAGGGGCATCAGACACTGGCGATCTGCAACACCGTTGGCAGTTCGATCGCGCAAGAAGCGGACGGCGGGATTTATCTCCACGCAGGGCCAGAAATCGGCGTCGCCTCGACCAAGGCCTTCACGTCGCAAGTCGTCACTCTCGCGATGCTGGCGCTGCACTTGGGCCGATTGCGGCACCTGAGCTTCGGGGCAGGGCAGCGGATCATCGATCAACTGCGCCGCTTGCCGGAGCACGTTGCGCAGGCGCTCGATTGCCACGAACAAGTCAAACGGATCGCCGAGAAGTACCAAGACTGCCGCAACTTCCTGTACCTGGGCCGGAATTACAACTTCCCGACGGCGCTCGAAGGAGCGCTCAAGCTCAAAGAAATCAGCTACCTCCACGCCGAAGGTTACCCAGCCGCCGAAATGAAGCACGGCCCGATCGCCCTGGTCGACGAACACACGCCGAGCGTCTTCCTGATGCCGCAAGGCTTCGTCTACGACAAGGTGATGTCGAACCTCGAAGAGATCAAAGCCCGCGGCGGCCCAGTGATCGCGGTGGTCGAAGAGAACGACGACCGGGTCGAAAAGATTGCCGACGACGTGATCCGCATCCCGGCCGTGGAAGAGTTCCTGCAGCCGATCGTCTCGATCATTCCGCTGCAATTGCTGGCGTATCAGATCGCGCTGCTCCGCGGTTGTGATGTCGACAAGCCGCGGAATCTGGCGAAGAGTGTAACGGTGGAGTAGTTTGCTGAAGAGTCTGTCTCCGATTTCAATTACATCGACGAATGTCGATCTGTTATTGCTGTCCGCTTTTCGAAATTGCTGGGACTAACTAGCAATTCCTGCTAATCCAAGAGATCCGCTTATTGCGACGAAAACTCGATAGATCTCTCGAAGAAACTCTTCGTTCGATGCCAACAGATCGAATGATTCGTTACAGCTTATGTGTTACCGAGAGATATGATTTTGATAAAAATTTCTTTCCTCTCAGAAAATTAGTTGCGGTAGCCCGCGAGTAGGGTTAATATGCCCGTGTCATGAGACATGAGCGTCCACTTTACCCAACCGGGAGCTAGCTAATGATCAGAAAAATCAGTCTTTCTTTACTTATGGTTTGGGGACTCGCGTTGCCGATTCAGGCCGCCACGATCACCTATGGCCCGACTTCTTTTGGCGCATTCATCGCCGGCACTGCTGGTAGCTTTAACGTCCCCCAATTTGACCCTTCACTGGGAACTCTGACCCAAATCGATTTGCTTGTTTCCGGCATGTCGACGGGCGGAACCAATAGCATCGAGAACTTGGGTGTTACGGCGGGCTCGGCCGATCTCTCGATCGGGACGAACATCACGGTTTCGGGGCCGTCTTCGTTTGTCGTGCTCACGACGCCGGCAACCTCGGTGACGGGCATCCCCTTGGCGGCATTCGATGGGGTGCTCGATTTCGCTGGCGCGAGCGGCTTCACGCTCGCTGGTGGTTCTTCCTCGGATTCTGATTCAAACTCCTTGTTCTCGGGCTTCGCACCGTACCTGGGTTTGGGCAACGTCGGTTTCAACTTCAGCAGTGCTGGCAACACTGCGAACAATCTGACCAATGTTTCGCCGTCATCGTCAACCTCGACACCGGCCACTTTCGGATTCGATGCCACGGTGACCTACACTTATACGCCGGTTCCGGAACCTTCGACTATGGCCCTAGCGGGGATTGGCTTGTCGGGCGTCTTGGTGACGGCCTACCGTCGGCGTCGTACGGCGAAGTAATTCACCCTGGTGAATGACTTCTATTTCGATATCCCACAGGCCTCGTCACTTTGACGAGGCCTGTTTTCATTTGAAGCAGGAGTTTAATCACATCGGCGTGATGTAAACGACGATGAGTTGATATTCAACGTCCATACAAAGCATGAACCAACGTTTTGCCGGACCGTCCACGGCTGGCAAAAAAATCAACGTACCAAACAAGCTGCCGCGATTGAGCTTCAATCGCGGCAGCTATTGTTTTTGACGTGTGGGCTGCAGCCCACACTACGAATACGTTACGGCGTTTTCCATTCCTTGCGCCATTTGCCGAATTGATCCACGGCCGTGAGTTCGGTCGCCGAGATCGAGGTGATGCGATACGAGAAGATCTGGTTCATCTGGTGCTTGTCGGTCGAGGCGGTGATCGTGCAGACGACGACGCCGTTTTCCAGATTCCACTTGCCGCTGGAGCGAACAGATTCGTGAAACATTTTGCCGAACTTGTCTTTGTAGCTGCGATTCGAGCTGAACGTGCCATCGGCATTCAACGTGAACAACACGACCCAATCTTCGTCCTGGTGGCCCCAGGTGCCGATCAGCAGCTTGCGGATGATGTCGTCCGTCGGCGGCGCAACGGGCGCGGGAAGAACAACCGGCTGGGGTTGCGGCTGTGGTTGAGCCTGCGGTGTGGCTGGCGTCGTTGCTGGCAGATTGGCCAACACGCGTTTGAACGTCATCAGCAACTGCGGCGATGATTTCGGCGCGCTGAATTCCGCCGGGCGTTTCTCAACGCCAGCTTCGGCGAGACAGACCATGAGCGTGTCGCCCTGGAGCAGATAAATTCCCTTGCCGCCGACTTTTTCGGCGCCGCCGAGATCGATCGTCTTGGGATTCGCTTTCTCGTCGAGCACGAACACAATCGTCCGCGGCTGCAATGTGTTGGGAACCAGAAAGCTCACACTCTGCGCACTAAACGTCAAACGCAGATCCGAGATGTACCGCGTGCGCACGACCTCCTCGGGCACGAGCACTCCATCGTCGAGGAGCGCCGTGATTTGCCACGTCCCTTGCAACTGTTCGAGATCGCCCGCTGCGGCTTGCGTGATTAAGCTAAAAACTGGCAACAGACAAAGCGCAAGCAGCAATCGCATGATAGTGACTCCGTTCAAGATTCGTGGCGGTGTGAGAAAACTCGATCCACAATCGGATCAAGTTATCGCCATTATAGAGAATCGCCGCGAGATTCGACTACGCGTTTTTATTATCAAAGCCAAGGCCTTCAAGGCCTTGGAGCATTCGTCACATGTTCAATAAAAATAGGCCGCGGTTGAAAAGTCAACCGCGGCCTGTCTCGTTATTGTTCTGTCTCAAGAAACCGCGGAGCGTTGCTCCGCCGGATGACTACTTCTTCTTGGTCGTAGTCTTCTTGGCAGGGGCAGCCTTCGGCGAAGGCTTGGCGGCGGGCTTCTTGGTGGCGGTCTTCTTAGCGGCCATGTGATGGCTCCTTCTTCTAGTGTTCCAAGCAAACGAAAAGAAGCACGCGAATGGGGAACACGGTCACATTCGCACACGATTGATCACAAGATCAAAGGATTGGACCGATTGTCGCGAGCAATGGTACTGCTTGCGACATTCTGTCCTAATCATGCGCGCATTTTTCCAGGATTCACGAAAATGCGTCAAGACGAGTTTGCCCAATTCCCAAAAAAAGTTTCTGGCTGAGAGTGCTAAGCAGCAAGCCGATGGGTGAGCATTTAGTAGCCCGACGTGTAAGCGAGGGATCGGAGTTGCATGACACTCCCTTGCTTACGCTGCGGGCTGCTAAACTCAATCCCACCACCACGCCGTGCGCTCCGCGGGTCGTTGCTCGTTGCTGTAGCGCCGGCCGTTCGTGAGACCCGCCGCATGCGTGGTGTCGAATGATTCGGGCTTCGCAAACGTCCACGGATCGGCGCGCACGCCGCCGCTGACACCGACCAGGACATGCACCTTGTTCACGACGCGATGGTTCATCACCGAATCGACCCATTGCGGCGCGATGTCGAGCCGTGGGCGATACTCGCCCGCGTCGCCGAAGCACGTTTGATGCCAGTCGCAGCGATCGGGCAGCGATTCGTTTTTCAGGATCGCCCCAACGAGCGCCATGTCAAAAAGATTGCGTAATTCGGCGTAAACAGGGTACTTTTTGCAGAGTTCGCCGTAATGCTTGGTGAAGCTCGTCGTAAAGGTTTTGTTCAGATCCGTCGCGTCGCCGGTGTGCTTGCGCTCGCCGTCTTTGGCCAGCAGCTCGTTCTCGCTGAGGACCTGGACGCCTTGCCCGCGCAGCTCGAATGCGTCTTTCGTTGCATTGGTTCGGACGGCGTCGTAGTTCATGGCGAACCACCAGCGGAGGACATCCAGCGGCGGCGGAGCCTGGCCCGCGGGGACCTTGATCGAGGCGAGATAATTTTCGACACCCTGCACCCCCGGCTCGAGGCCGATGCCGACGAGCTTCATCCGGTAATCGGCTTCTACGAGAACCTGCGCCGCGCGGGTCCGCGGGTCGAGACCGTAGATGTCGATGCGTTGCTGGCCGAGTTGTTCGCGCAAGCCCGCGAGCCAACGCTCGCGCTCGCCGGGCTTGAGCGGGCGTTGCGTGCTTTTTGTTAAAAATTCTTGCGTCGCCGCCAGCCGTTCCTTGGTCGGGGTGATCGAGCAGCCGAAAATCGCGCCGTCTTTGCTATGCATGTGACGCAACACCGCGACCAGGTCATCAAGCTGCAAAACAGGCTCGCCGTTGCCGACGGAGATCGAGCGGCCTTCTTCGTCCATTCGCCAGTCATCAGCCGGACCTGCTAGCACGATATCGCGCTCGTCGGGATAGACCAGGACGTATTGAATCCGTTCCAATCCGCCGAGGAAACGCATCTCTTCGGGGATCGGCGTCCCTTCGGCCAAATGCCGCTGGACGGCCGCTTCGAGCCGGACGAGCGAGATCTTGCGCAGCGGTGATTTGGTCCGCACCGTGCCCGGCGCGCCGGGTTCGCGTGCCGCTTGGCGAAGTTTCTCGAGCGACCGCGTCGGGTCGAGTTCCGTCCTGCGCAAGAGCGTGCCCTTGGCGTCGCAGTAGATGCCGCCTTCAAAACCCACGACATCCCCTTGGCCGCCATTGGCTTTCCAGGTAATCGGCGAGGTCGTGCTGGTAATGAGATTGATCAGCGAATCGAAGTCGGCTTGCAGCCCGCCAGCCGAACCCGGCGCGCGGCGTAGTTCCTGCAGGAGCGACATACGAGCGATGTCGCTCTCGACCTGGTAGGCCGTATCGCGGCCGGCACGATCGTCGCCGGCGGCGGCTTGCGCGAGCGCGATCTGGCGAAGGGCGATTTGCTGTTGCTTCGGCTCGGGTAACTGCTGGGCCAAGGCGATCGCCGGGGCGAATTCGCCGCTGGCGATAAGCTGGTCGAGGGTGGCAGCTTTGACATGAAGATCCGCCGCCTGAGCGTGTTTGTATTCACGCTGCAATCCGTAAACCACCAAGATTGCGATTCCATACAGCGCGAGCGCGCACGAACGTGACTTCGTCATAGCAAGACCCTCATTCCTGTTCCGGGGAAGAAATGGGAAACGACGCTGCCCGACGAAGAACTCGCCGGGGATTCAGACAAGAGTAAAAGCGACGGAGCCTCTAAATCCGTCGTTTTGACCAGCGATCAACATCCCGCGCGGAGATACTCCGCGTCAAGGAAATTTTAGAAAAATCGTGGAATTGCTAAGCAGCAAGGCAGGCATAACTTTATTCGCAAGTTCTTCGCGTCTGACTTCTTCCTTCTTCCTTCTTCCTCCTAACTCCTAACTCCTAAATTCTTCCCCATCAAAAACCGCCGGCCCGACCGTTTGATTGGTCGAGCCGGCGAGTTTGATCAAATTGTAACCAACGGCTGGGGCGAACCCAGCGTCAGCTTAGTGAGCGCAACCGCAGCTTGGTTCGCAAGCTGGAGCACAGCAGCTGGCTTCGCAGCAGCTAGGAGCACAGCAAGCTGGCTTGCAGCAAGACTTGCACTTGTGGCAGAAGGCTTTGAACTTGTGGCCGAAGCAATGCGACTTCTTGCAGCAGCAAGGAGCCGGAGCGCAGCAGCTTGGTTCACAAGCAGGAGCGGCACAGCAGCTTGGTTCGCAAGGAGCGGCACAGCTTGGTTCAGCGGCACAAGGAGCAGCACAGCTTGGTTCGCAAGCAGGAGCGGCACAAGGAGCAGCACAAGTCACTTCGCAAGCAGGAGCACAGCAGGTCGGTTCGCAGCAGCTAGGAGCACAGCACGACTTGCACTTGTGGCAGAAGCTTTTGAACTTGTGACCGAAACAATGCTTCTTGCAGCAGCAGCTAGGGGCTGGAGCACAGCAAGTTGGTTCGCAAACCGGAGCGCAGCAGGTTGGTTCGCAGCACGAACCGCAACCATGATGGCCGCCAAAGAAATGGAACGCTTGGGCGTTGCTACAAGCAGCGACAACCAAACCAACACAGAGAACGATGCGACGAATCATGGACAACTCCTAAAATGGAAGCTTGAAAACGGAACCAACGGCTGCTGCTTGTCGGGGCGACACGCCCACTGACGTCGGAGAACCTCGGAAGCGTCCTACACGAACGCCATTTCACAAATCCGCAGCAACCTCTGGTACGACCTAGAACTGCTATCGTCGCGCGACTCGACCTGGATTAACTACTTTGACTATTCGTGAAAAATTCCGCAGACTTCCCGGTCGGGATATGCGGAAGAGTCGCAACTGCACGACTTTGACGGTTGTAGGGATTCGGCGCTGGGGTTTGGGCGTTGGGCGCTGGGAAATGCAGTCTTCCCAGCGCCCAATTCCCAACTCCCAGCGCCCAACCTCCAGCTGACCTTTGTCCCACGCCGATAATCCTCTAACATTGGCGACCCCACGGGTAAGTCGCTTCCTCCGCGCACGACGTGCGGCCAGATTTTCCGGTCGGGAAAGGATTCCCATGCCCCTGCAGACGAAGTTAACACGGTCTCGCTTTATTACTGTCTCGCTCAGCTCGCTCGTGGCTTTGTTCACGGGCTGCAAAAGCAACCAATACGCCCGGGTGATCCGACCGGGCGACAAGGAAATGATTGGCAGCCACCAGGCGGGCCAGGAGACGTTCCGCCCGCTGACCGAAGAAGCGGTGGCGAAGCTCCTCGCGCGGCACTGTCCTGCCCCGTCGCAAATCCAGACAGTCAGTGCCGGGATCGAACAACTGCCGCCTCCCAAGGCGACGGTTTGCTTCGTCGGCGTCGAGAACAAGACGTCCGAAGAGATCGGCGACTTCAAGGAACTTCTCTTCGAAAGCATCGAAGCCAAGATCAGCGAGTCGGGCCAATTCACGCCGATCAGCCGCCGTTACGTCGAAGCTGGGTTGCAGCAACTGCGCATCCGCCCCGATCAACTCTTCATCCCCGGCGCGCAAGCCCAATTCGCCGGTCTGATGCAAAGCCAAGGCCAGCCGTTCGAGTACTTGATGTTCGCCAAGTTGACCAGCGGCACGACGCGCCAGAACAAGGACTACCAACGCGATTACTTGCTGACGCTCGAACTCGTCGACATTCGTAACGGCGCGCAAGACAAGCAATCGGCCGAAATCAGCAAGGGCTACCATCACTCGTGGACCAGCCGCGCGATGTCGAACCTGCCATTCGGAACGAAGTATCAGTAGGTCATTAGCCCCCGGTCAATGACCGGGGGAGCAAGACGTGGATAGGCAAAAGTGGCGAATGCTCTTCAAGGCAAAAGGGAAAAGGAAAAAGGTGGTGCTCTCTCGCCGCCGAGAAGTTTCGTGCTTGTCTGCTTAGCCCTGCTCTCCTTCGCCGGCTGCAAGCTTGGCCCATCGATTCCCGAGCAAGTTCGCACGCAGTTCTACGCCAACGATCTCGTCGCCGCGGAAAAACTAGCTGAAGAGGGTATCAAGAAAGACTCGAGCAATCGCTCGATGCTGCTGCTCGAACAAGCGATTGTCCAACTCTCGTCCGGCCAACCGAAACTGGCCGAGCAAACACTTCGCAAAGCTCGCGATCACTTCGACGAAGTCGAAGACACCTTGCTCAAAGGCGGGGCCGCGTCGTATGTCAGCGACGACACCACCCGAACCTATGCCGGCGAAGATTACGAGCGCGTCCTGATTCGCGCGTTCCTGGCGCTTAGCAACCTGATGCACGACGGCGGGGATGCCGAAGCGTATTCGCTGCAATTGATGGACAAGCAGGAACAGTTCATCGCCGCGGCTCAAGAACGGCAGCCGAAACCGAAGCCGGGCGAACCGAGCGTTGCACCACTGGAATTTTCGCGCGTTGCGTTGGCTCCATACATGCGCGGCATCCTGCGCGAGGCGACGCACCTGAATTATGACGACGCCGAGCGCTCGTACGTCACCGTCGCGAACTGGCAGCCCGGCTTTCAACCCGCGCGGAACGATATCGATCGCGCGGCGCACGGCGCGCATTCTCACCCCGGGCACGGCGTGCTCTATGTCTTTGCGATGACCGGCCGCGGGCCGATGAAGTACGAAGCCGATGAAGTCGGCAGCACCGTCGGCTTATTAGTCGCGGGCCACGTCGCCGGCGCCGCGTCGGGGCAGCGCGTCACGCCGAACATCATGCCGGTCAAGGTTCCCAAGCTCATCGCCGGCGACAATCAGATCGAGGGCGTCCTCGTCGGCGTCAACGGCCAAGCGATCGGCCAAACCGCGACGCTCACCAACATCAGCCAACTCGCGATCCAGCAATACGATGCGATCTATCCCGAGATCATCACCCGCGCGGTCTCGCGGCGGGTCGTGAAGAAAGGAACGGTCTACGCGGGCAAGTCGATGACCGGCGGCAGCAACGGCAATTTGATCGGCTTGGCGTGGGATGCTGCGGGGCTTGTCTGGGAAGGAACCGAGGACGCGGACCTGCGCTGCTGGAGTTTGTTGCCGGATCGGATTCAGGTCCTCCGCGTCGAACTCCCCGCCGGCGAGTTCGATGTCCAACTGCAAGCCAAAATGGTCACGCCCTGGGGCCCCGTGCAACCGGGACGAATTGTGACCCAACGCGTTCGGGTCGTCGACGGACGAAACACATACATGCTCGGCAATTTCCCGGACCGCGAATTGGTGGGGAAACTGATGGTGAGCGAGCCGCAATAAGAGTAGCCAACTTGCTCTGCAAGTTGGAATGCATTTTCGAACTTATTTTCAAACACTATGTATGCGCAGGAACCTCGAAGCCGCCCGCCGCCCGCTCGCTTCGCTGTTAAGCAAATCGGAAAAAGCCCTGCAAAAGCTCCAGCCGGGAATATGGCAGTATACAATGCTCAAAGAGAATATCAGGGCATTGCGCGTAGCAACGCCACTCCTGTTCGATGCTCCGCGTCAGAAGAAACGAAACACGCTAAGTGAGCTGCAAAAAGCGGCCAAGGCCTTGACCGCCATGATTCGGCGGAGCGTCGATGCCCAAGCGAATTTCGAACCCGGCACGTCGCCGCATACCATGCAGCGGAATCGGATCAAGGCACTCCGGCTGGCGAAGAAAATAACCGCGGCCGAGTTGAAACGACTTCAAGCCTGAGACAAAACTGACGCGACTTCGCAACAACCCGAGGGCACCATGAACAAGCTGCTGATCGCTTTACTTATCCTGCTCCCGCTGAGCAATCAGCTCCAAGCTGCTGAGCCAGAGCCAGCAGCGCCGCCCCAGACTTGGAGAGCGGGGGGTAGGATGTTACCAGCACGCCCCCATCGTCCGCGTCTGCCTCCCCAGACTTGGGCAGCGCAGTCCAAGATCATGGGGGAGCAATTCGCGACGAACCTGCTGGATTCAGAAACGTATGCTCTCGAAAATTCGTGGCGGTATTGGGCCACGGATTATTTCGAGCGGTTTATCTTGGCTTCGGCTCGGCCTTATCTGCGGCAGTGGCAAGAGGCTTGGAGCAAAGCGGATCGGATCGAGTTGCATTCGCTCAGTGAAGTCCGCGATGACAAGCTGCCGCGCTTGCGTGAGTACTACACGCTAGTTGGGACGGCGGTCATTACGGACCCGGCGGAACTCGCCCAGCTCGAAGCACTGTTGCCCGTGCTGATTGCCGAAGGTGATAATTCCTACCAAATTCGCGCCGGTTGCTTTCAGCCGCATCATGGCTTGTCGATTCTCGTGGGCAAGCAGCAGCATGACATCGTTATCTGCTTTACTTGCGAGAACGCCGCGGTCTATTCGGAAACGCTGCCTCGAGGAGAACAGCAAATCCAGTACTCGAACGAAGAACAGCACAAGATGGTCGATCAGATCCTTGCCAAGCACAAAGTTCGTTCGAGCGTAATATATGAAGCCGAGCAGTTGGAGCTGCGCCGCTGGAGACAAGAATTAATCGAGCGATTGATCGAAGAAAACAAGAAATACAACTCAAAGTGATAGAACCTTGAACACAGGCTCGAGTCTCTTGGCAAACCGCGCGCTTTACGCCGGTTTTCTGGCGTGTTGCCGCACCTTTCGCCGCTTTTCGACCCTTGTTCCTGCCGGTTTAGCCGACTAAACTAGCTGTTTCGCTTTTTTGACCCTTTTGACCCCATTTTTCGCATGCGTCACGTTCTTTCGGCCACCGTGCAAAACGTTCCCGGCGTGCTCGCACACGTCTCGGGCATGTTGGCCTCGCGCGGGTACAACATCGACAGCTTGGCTGTCGGTCCGACCGACAACCCCGAGTTCTCGCGGATGACGTTTGTCGTCGTCGGCAACGATGCGACCCTGGAACAAGTCCGCCGCCAACTCGAAAAGATCGTGACGATCGTCCGGGTCGATGACATCAGTTCGCAGAACTACATCGAACGCGACCTGATGCTAATCAAGGTCAAGGCAGAACCAAACGGTCCGCGGAGCCAAATTCGCGAACTATCCGAAATCTTCCGCGGCCGGATTGTTGATGTCGCGGCCCGCGAGGTCGTGATCGAAATCAGCGGCCAGGAGCGCAAGATCGAAGCCTTTATCGATCACATGCGACCGTTCGGGATCGTCGAACTCGTCCGCACGGGCCGCATCGCGATCGTCCGTGGGAACAACAAGCTCGAAGTCGACACGCCCAGCGGCTTCGACCCCAACGTCGATGAAGAAGTCGTGCGCGGGTCGTTTGCTTAGGTCCTTCCCGTTTAGCCCCGACCCGCAGGGGAGGGCTTTAGGACGCGACAATAAAATTTTACAGTTTCCACACGCTTTCGCATTTCTCCTTTTAACTTTCGCATTTGAACTATGGCCGCCACTGTTTATTACGACGCTGATTGTGATCTGAGCCTGCTCAAGAACAAGACTATCGCCATTATCGGCTATGGCTCGCAAGGCCATGCCCAGGCGCAGAACCTGCGCGACAGCGGCTGCAATGTCATCATCGGCCAGCGTCCCGGCGGACCGAACTACGAGCTGGCGATCAGCCACGGCTTCAAGCCGATGAGCGCCGCCGACGCCGCAAAGCAAGCCGATCTGATCAACATCCTGTTGCCGGACGAACTCCAAGGCGACGTCTATCGCGCCGACATCAAGCCGAACCTGAAACCGGGCAACGTCCTGATGTGCTCGCACGGCTTCAACGTCCACTTCGGTCAAATCGAAGCTCCTGAGGGCGTCGATATCGTGCTGGTCGCTCCCAAGGGCCCTGGCCACTTGGTTCGCAGCGAATACGAAAAGGGGGGCGGCGTGCCGTGCTTGATCGCATTGAGCCCCGGCGCTAGCGAAACGAGCAAGAAGCTGGGCCTCGCCTATGCCAAGGGCATCGGCGGCGCGCGGGCCGGGATCATCGAAACGACGATCGCCGAAGAAACCGAAACCGATCTGTTCGGCGAACAAGCCGTCCTCTGCGGCGGCGTCAGCGCGCTGGTCAAGGCGGGCTTCGAAACGCTCGTCGAAGCCGGGTATCAGCCCGAGATGGCTTACTTCGAATGCATGCACGAGCTGAAACTGATCGTCGATCTGTTCTACCAAGGCGGGTTGAATTACATGCGTTACAGCGTGAGCAACACGGCTGAGTACGGCGACTACACGCGCGGCCCACGCATCATCACCGCCGAAACCAAGGCCGAAATGAAGAAGATCCTCAGCGAGATCCAATCGGGCCAATTCGCCCGCGAGTGGCTGTTGGAGAACAAGGTTAATGCTCCTGGTTTCAAAGCGACCCGCCGCCGCGAACGCGAACATGGCGTGGAAGTCGTCGGCAAGCAACTCCGCCGCCTGATGAGCTGGATCAAGGCCAAGGAAGTTTAAGCCGCACTTTTAGCCCTCGGTCAATGACCGGGGGGAGCAACGGTGGTAGCAAAGTAGTCCGTGGCAGTGTAACAAGACGTCTTGTCCCCCCCGTCATTGACGGGGGGCTAATAGGGACCAACGATGGAACTCGCTCCCCGTCCGATCTTTGACGAGTTGAAAGCCGGCGACCAGATTCGCATTACGCACGAGGTCAAAGTCGGCTCGCAACGCTGGGCGACCGAAACCTCGGGCAAGGTCGTGCGGTTGGAGCGCCGCCGACACGGGCTGCACTTCCGCCGCAATCCGGATGACAAGGTCTACAGCGATCTGATCATCCTCGACCGCGGCGACGGCGAGATGACGACGGTGACGCTGGATGAATTCACGGTGATTCAGCGAGCGTAATTTTAAAGCCCGTAGCGTTAGCGAGGGAGTCAGGAATTGTTGCCTGACAAGCCGGGCGTGGACGCACCGGCTTAGCGGTCAGGCATGAATGCCTGATGCAATTCTTTTACATCGTGCGCTCTAGTTCTTACTCTCCAGCAGCGCCCGCCGGAACCTTCGCCCCGTGCGAGATCAGTAACAAATCGACACTCATATCTTTAATGCTCTTGCCGGGGGGAGAAATGTTTGTCAGGTAGGGCGGGCAAAGTGTTTGCTCTTGCCGTTATGTTCCGTAGAACAAACGGATTAATCCTGCTTCCCTTCGAGCAGCTCTGACAGTTTTTCTTGAGCTGGCTTGCTTTCCGGCTTGCTCCCCCTTAAATGCATGCGGAGCCACACGATGTCGTCGAGATGCGGCACGAAGAGTGATCGCGTGATCCCCCCGCGCAACGCGCCATAGATCCCGATCGACAGCAGCATGGTCAACAGATACCCGAGGCTGCTGGCGATTGCCGCTGATTTGATGCCGAGTTCGGGAAAAAACGTGAGCATCACGGCGCAGGTGACTAAACCCGACAGCATCCCGCCGAATGTTACCCACGAAGACAATCCCGGCGAGCCGGTGCTGGTAAAGAATTTGGTCAGGACTTTGGCCGAAGTGAAGAAAACCGTGCCGGGCAACAGCAGCCACAAGGGTACCATCGCTCCCGCGTACTTGTCGCCAAAAATCCATGTGACCAGGTAAGGGACAAGCAGCGACGTCATCATCGCCAAGAGTGCCATGCCCACAAGCAACAGCCGATGGATTCGCTCCGTCAATTCGGCGCGGGCTTCCGGATTCTTGTTCGCCGCCAGCCGATTGAAGAGCACGACATTGATCGAATCGGGAATGTTCCAGAGCATCTCGGCCAAGGTCACAGCGATCGCGTAAGTTCCCAAATCTCCACCGGCGACATAATAACTCAACAGCAACTGATCTCCGCGCAAGTTCAAGCGGCCGGTGATGTCGCCCCACCACACCCGCCAGCCATAAGAAAAAGATTCCAGCAAGTACGCTCCCTGCCACTGCCATAGCGGCTGGTAGAATCGCCACATCGACACAGCTTGAGTGACACTCACAAGTACTTGACTCGCGGCGTAGCAAACGACAACAACACGCAACGGATTTTCCAACGGCTGGCCCGAGACCGCGGGCATTGCCAGCAAACCAATCAGCAACAGCCCGAGAAACAACAGTACCGCGGCGAGGTTAATAATACTGGATTTGCGATACTTTGAATCGGCGATCAAGAGCCGTGTCTGCGTTTGCTGGAGCGCTTGCAGCGGCAAGATGCCGAGCATCAGCAGCATCTCGAGCAACGGGATCGAACGGGCGATCTCTCCCAACGCGTTGCAAACCCAAAGCGTCGCAACGACACCAGCCACCAGACCGCCGATCAACAACGACAAGACGCTTGTCGTCATCGCCACTTCGCGAACCTTGAAGTGGCGGCTACCGACCAGGTACGATACCGACCCCCATTGCCCAAACGAAAACAGAGGCAGCCATAATCCGCCGAATAACAATAGCAGGGCGTAACTCCCTCGTTCCGGCGTTGTCAGCCCCCGAGCGATTAAGACCGTCGTCGCGAAGGTCAGCGGCAAGGTTCCAATCCGCGTGAGAAAAATTCCGAGCGAACTGCGTAGCGTCGCAGAGGTCGAGCGTATCATCGCGTCCCCGCCAAGAGACCGAGAGAGGGTAAAGCCGCGATCAGCTTCTCGGCAAGAAACTCCTCGGTCTTCGCCAGCGACTCGGGCGTGTTCCCGCCCAGATGCGGCGTGAGCAGCAGATTGTCATGCTTCCGGGCATACTTCACCAACGGATGCTCCGGCATTCCCGTCGCACGTTCGTTGTCGAGTACATCGAGAGCCGCGCCGGCGAGTTGGCCGCTTTCCAGCGCCGCCAATAGCGCGGCTTCATCCACCAATTCGCCGCGCGCCGTGTTGATGAACCAGCTTCCCGGCTGCATCCGCGCGAACTCCGCTGAACCGACCATCTTGGAATTGGCCGGGATGTAATTCGCGTGCAAGGAAACGATCTGTGACTCGGCCAAGAGTGTTTGGAGCGAGACCGCGCGAACGCCCGGATCGCAATCGGCTTGCTGCAACTGCGGACTCGTGGCCAAGACATTCATGCCAAACGCCTGCAAGTACCTGGCCACGATCCGACCCAAACGTCCATACCCAATGATGCCCGCCGTCTTGCGATGCAATTCGCGTCCGGCAAACAGATCGCGGTTCCAGCCGCCAGCCAGGACATGCTGGTGAGCGGCGGGAATTTTTCTCAATAGCGCGAAAAGCAACGCCACGGTGTGTTCCGCCGTTGCGCGAATCTCAGTGAGAAAGTCCGTTTCGCCGCGCAGCGAGAAGAGCGCGATCTTGCGGCGTTCGAGTTCTTCGAGATCCACATGCGTCAGCCCCGTCGTATTGGTGGCGACGAACTTGAGTCCCGGAGCCGCATCCAAAAGCTCGGCATCGATCCGATGCCGCAGCCGCACCCATAAGCCCGTGTAATTGCCCAGCCGCAGAGCGCTCAATAACTCGGCTCGTTCCAAATCGGCCGCGGTGACCTGGAACGCCTGCTCCAATTGCCGCAACGCCGCGGGGGAAAACCCGCGGGATTCGGCAAGGAGCAGGGATGGCAACGGCAATGACATGAGGCGGCTAAACTTTGGTGGCTGTCAGGAGATAACACGATTCCAAACCCGCGGCCGTGGTCAGGGTGCAGCCCCCTTTGAAGAATCGCTTCAAACCCTGATGCAGCCGGCACCACGGCAGCACCCAGCAGCGCAAATACCAGTTCGGCACATAGACTTGATGAAACGGATTGTACGGCACACAGCGCACGTCGCGCGCTGGCAGCTTGGCCATGATCGCCAAGTACTCCGGCGCGGCTAATTCCGTGCGCGTCATCGGCGGTTGTTGCGCCGGCGGAACGCGGCCGAGCAGACGTTTGACGTTATCCTTCAATGAGCTCGGCAACAATTTCCACGGGCAGAACAAAAACTTCATCAGCCATTTGTTCCCCTCCGGAACTTTCGGCACGATGATCATGTGAATCCGTCCGCCGGGCCGCAACACCCGCAGCGCTTCGGCCAGCACCGCCGTCGGATCGTCAAAGTGTTCCAACAACCCGATGTTGTACACGCAGTCGTAACTGTCACTAGGCAAACCCGACTCGCGGGCGTCGGCCGTCACGAACTTGGGGTAGGGGATCTTCACGATGTCACACGCCTGGCGTGCGACTTGGAAGCCATGCTCGGACAGATCGAGCATCGTGACATGCCGTCGATGCTGCGCGAGCCAGCGGCTAAGAATGCCCCGGCCTGCGCCTTGCTCCAAATATTCGCCTTGCGGATGATCCTTGGCAAAAGTCTCCCAAAGATCGCGAAAGTAGCCCTGCAAGTAAAAGACCAGCAATGGCGAAAGCGATTTTTCGTTGCCGTGCTGATCGAGTTCGATCTGCTTCCAGGTCTGATCCCAAGCGCGCGACTCGCCCTGCCCTACGCCGGTCTGTGTATCGGATTCAAGCATGAACGGCTATTCCGCGGCAGGATTGTTGAAAGTTGCGGCCAAGGCGTGGTAGCGCATGATCTGCTCGGCCAGGAACAAATCCCACGGTTCGTCGATGTTGCACGCCCGATTCGCCGGCATCAGCCAGGCGCGGCAATCACGGCCTTGAATCGAGTTCTGCTCCATCAAAACCGAAGTCCGCGTCAAGTAGACCGAACCTTCGCGCAGGTAAAGTTTGCTCAAGTCCTGCCGCCGATGGCCTTCGAATTGTTCGGCAAACGGCGGGTTCACAATTCGGCCTTCGGCGTCGAGGTACTTCATTCGCGCCGGATGCTTTTCGCCCACATCGATAAACGAGATCACGCTATCGGCCCCGGTCCGTTCCAACAACTCGATCGCCCCGTCGATATCCGTCACGCGGCGCAACGGATTCGTCGGCTGCAAGATAAACACCGCGTCGTACGTTTCGCCAGCCTCGGCCAAACGCCGGACAACATCCTGCACCACGGGTATCGTCGGCGTGTCATCAGTGGCAAGCTCCGCAGGCCGCATAAATGGCACGTCGATGCCGTGCTCGCGCGCGACTTGCGCGATTTCCTCGTCGTCGGTGCTCAGGACTATTCTCGTCAACAACGATGCCAACGCCGCTTCGGCCGTCCAAGCCAGCAACGGCTTGCCCGCCAGCGGGACGATGTTCTTGCGAGGGATCCCCTTGGATCCGCCGCGCGCAGTGATGATGCCGAGGACACGCATTTCTATTGGTGATTGTGTTGAAAATGAAAATCCGCATTCCAAAATTTGACACTGATTACCGCTGATTGACTGATTCCCACTGATCTGCAGACATGTTCCTGAGCTTTGTTACATGAAAGTCCATGCTGTTCAGTGTCACTCTGTTGCATCAGCAAAATCAGTGTCCTATTCTGTTCCTTCGGAATTTTGAAGGCCTTAGTTTTGATGGGCAATACCGCCGACGGTGCGCGGCAGTTCGTCGTAAATATAGTGTAGCCTTTTTTGGGAATACGGCACCAAGCCGGCAATTCCGTCGGCGATCCGCTGCGAGACATTGCCATCGCCGTAAAGCGTGCTCGGCGCGTAACGGCCGTGTTCCAATTGCGCCCGAATCGCCGCTTCGACATCGGCCGCGATCGGATTCACCGGCGTGACATGCACATCGTGCTCGCGGCCTTCCTGACGATGTCCCACGAGGACAACCGGCGTGCCGAAATAGCCCGCATCGCGGACAAAGCTGCTCGAATTGCCAATCGCGCAAGCCGTGTTCGAAAGGACCTTCAGATAATTCTCGGGCGAGAGATTCGTCAGCGTACGCAGCCAGTCGGGCTTGCGCTGGTCGCGGTATTGACGGATCGCTTTGCCGATGTGATCGGAGCCGGCGTCGATGTTCGGCCAGAGCAACACCGTCGGCCGGCGAATGGCGAAGACCGCGTCGAGCAACGCTTCCATCTGCCCGCGCTCGCCACCGAATTCGGTTGTCGTCGGATGAAACAGGACCAACATGAACGGCTTGGTGACATCGATGATCGAACCCGACCCGCGGCCGTTGACGATGTCGCTTGTCAAGGTTCGATCAAACTCGCGCGCGATGTCGCTGCTTGGGCAGCCGACGCCGAGAATCGAAGCCGGGTTCTCGCCCATCCGAATCAGGTACTCGGCCGAGCGTTCGGTGCTGGGGAAATGGTAGTGAGCGAATTTGCTGATCGCGTGGCGCGCCGATTCGTCGATCGATCCGCTGACCTCGCCCCCTTGGACATGCACGAGCGTGATATTCATGTACGCCGCGGCAATCGCCGCCGCAAGTGCTTCGTAGCGATCACCGATAATGAGGACGACATCCGGCTTGAGCCGCTGATATTCGTTCGTGAACTCGACTATCCCAAAGCCGACGCTCTTGGCCATCGTCGTTGGCGTCGAACCCTCGAGTTCCATATAAACTTCGCCGTTGATCGGAAAGCCGTCGCCGCGCACGACATTGACCGGCTGCTGAAATCGTTCGAGGACCATCGTCCCCGCGGCCACGACTTGCAATTCAAGCTGCGGATGATTCTGCAGCGCGGTCATGACGGGCTTCAAGCGTCCGTAGTTGGCGCGGTCGACCAAAACGACACAGACTTTGCGGCGAGGGTTGCTATTCGACATTCAATCAATCCAATGTTGGATGCTAAGCGGCAAGCTGGAATCAAGTTCGAAGCTTGTGGGTAGCAGGTTATTCCTCAAAGTCACTAACTTGGAGCAACGTGTCTTTCTTCACCTCGGTACGCAGCACCCGGCCGAGGACCTTGTTCAAGCTCGCCGCCGGAATGCCGGAACCGGGCTTTTTCAGGGCCAAATCGTCGTTTGTGAGCGTTTTGCCCGCTTCCAAATCACGTGCCGCGACGACACTCTTGCCGAACACTCGCCGCAATTCGGCCAGCTCCGCCGCCGACGCGTCTTTATCGACTTGCGACCCAAGGGCTTGCTCGATGAACCGTACGCCGTCGACCAGTTGCTTAAATTCCGCCGTCGTTAGCGAGGCTGGCACGTCGGGTCCGAAGCAATCGCGGTCGAGCACGATATGCATTTCAAGCAGGTTCGCCCCCAGCGTCGCCGCCGCGAGGCCGGCGTAAATTTTCCCCGAGTGGTCACTCAACCCGGCGGGACAATCGTACCGCGTGCGGAGTTGCTCAATGACGTTCAAGCCAATGCGTTCCGCCGGACAAGGATAGGCCGTCGTGCATTGAAACACGGCCAATGGCGCGCCGGCTGTGCGAACTATTTCCACTGCCGTGTCGAGTGTTGTCCAATCGGCCAAGCCGTTGGAGAGGAGTACCGGCTTGCCCGTGCGGGCCATCTTTTCGAGCATCGGCAGGGTGCCAATTTCGCCGGAGCCGACTTTCCACGCCGGCATGCCGAGCGCTGCGAGCAAGTCGACCGCTTCGAGTGAAAAAGCCGAGGACAAAAAGACCAAGCCGCGCTCAAGCGCGTGATCGCGCAGGCCCACCCACTGCTCGGGCGTGAATTCCATTCGCTTCCAGTAGTCGTAGCGCGTGGCATCTTGCTTCGAGAACTTCACGCGAAACGGTTCGCTCGGTGTCGATTCGGCCGCGGCGATGTGCGTCTGAAATTTGACCGCGTTCGCGCCGGTCTTCGCCGCCGCGTCGATGTAGGCGTGCGCCATGCCGAGGCTTCCATCATGCGCCTGCGCCACCTCGGCGATCACGAAGCACTGATGCTCCGGACCGATCTTGTGGTTCGCGATGTTGATGGAGTTGGACATAGTGCTATTCGTACGGCGCAACCTCAACCGGCTTCCCGCTCGCCGCACTTTCCATCGCGGCGAATGTGGCGCGAGTGACGTTGACTTGTTCGGCAATCGGGATTACTTGCGGACTGGATCGCGTCACCGCGGCGAGAAACGCCGCGACTTCGTCGCTGTGACCTTTGTCTTGCGACCAGAGATTCTGCTTTGAAAAACCCTTGCAGCCATACCCTCGCAGTCGGCGGAAGTTGTCGAGCTCCGCGACTTGCCCTTGGCAGAACACAACGAGTCGTTCCTTCGGGAATGATTTGTGCCCATTCACCAGATACTGCAGTACTCCCACCGAGTCATCGGCGTAGGTCAGCGTAATCGTTTGATGTCCGTGCGAGGAATCCGGCGAGCCAGCGCTATTGGAACAGACGCTGACAATCCGCTCGCCGACGAGAAAGCTGAGGAAGTCGAACCAGTGACAGCCCTCGTGAATGATTCGTCCGCCGCTCAACTCCGGATTAACGGACCAGTGCTCCGGGGCGAGTTGACCGGCATTGATGGTCATTTGCAATGTCGCCGGTTCGCTGCGCTTGCTCAGCCATTGCCGCAGCGTTTTGCCATGCGGCGAGAAGCGGCGATTAAAGCCCGTCATGAGCTGCAAATTCGGCGCGCGGCGATGCGCGGCGATCACCGCGTCGAGACCCTCGGCATCGCTGGCGAGCGGTTTCTCGACAAAGACATGTTTCCCAGCATCAAGCGCCGCGACGATCATCGGCGCGTGCAGGTTCGGCCGCGTCGTAATGAATACCGTGTTGATCACCGGGTCATTGAGCAACGCCGGGACGTCGCTCGTGCTGTTGCCAAAGCCGAATTTCCGCGCGGCATGCGCGGCCGTCAAACCACGCGCGCTCGCGACGCTGACCAGCGGGACATTCGTCTTCTTGATCGCCGGGAGTAAGACATGCGTCGCAAAGGAACCTGACCCAATCAAACCCAGCTTTGCAGAACCATTCCCTTTTGCCAGCGTTACACCATTCACTGCCGGCACGGCGACCTGACTCTCCCGCGCATGCGTTTCTTCGGGATAGCTCAAGACGATGCCGAGTTGCGACTTGTCGCCGGTCAGAAGCTGATACGCCTTCTGTGCGTCGAGGTGCGCCAAACGGCTGGTAATCAGACGATCGACTTGTAGCCGGCCGCGCGACATTTGATCGAGCACTGCGGCGATGTTTCGTTGTTCTGTCCAACGGACATAGGGCAGGGGGTAGTCATGGCCCCCTTCTTCGTACGACGGATCGTAGCGGCCGGGGCCGTAACTGCACGAAACCTGGAACGAGAGTTCCTTCTTGTACCACTCGGCGCGGTTGAGTTCGAGATCGACGACACCGACGAGGATGATCTTGCCCCGCTTGCGGCTCATGTTGGCCGATTGGCTGACAATTTCGTCTTCCTTGGCGCTCGCCGTGATCAGCACGCCATCGACGCCCTGCCCGCCGCTCATGTTCATCGCCGCGGCCACCGGATCGCCAGCCTTGGCGTTGACGATTTCGGCGCCGAATGCCTTGGCCAGTTCCAGCCGCGCCGGATCGACGTCGATGCCGAGCACTCGAGCGCCGCTGTTGACTAGCATCTGCACACTCAACAACCCAATCAAACCTAAACCGAACACGGCAACCGTATCACCGAGGCCTGGATTCAGCAGCCGAATTCCTTGCAGCCCGATCGCGGAGAGGACAGCGAAGCTCGCTTGCTCGTCGGTGACGTTGTCGGGAATCGCGGCGCAGAGATTCTGCGGCACGAGGACCACCTCGGCATGCGCGCCGTTGCTCACGACGCGATCGCCGGGTGTGTAACCACGGACTCCAACGCCGACTTCGAGCACGCGGCCGACGTTGCAGTAGCCCAGCGGCAGCGGGTCGTCCAATTTGGCGAAGACCGCTTCGAGGGTCGGGAAGAGGCCGTCGGTTTTGATCTTGTTCCAGACCTGCCGCACGCGGTCGGGATTCTGCCGCGCTTTTTGCCATAGGCTCGCCTGCCCAAACTCAACCAAAAACCGCTCGGTTCCGGCCGAAATCAGGCTCGCCTGCGATTGGATCAGCAACTGGCCACGTGCCGGCTGAGGGCATGGAACATCCATCAGTTCCAGCACGCCCGAGCGAAGATGTTGGACCAATTGTTTCACAAGCAGGATTCCACGGAAGGCAAACGATCAACAAACGAGACGACACTCCGATTTCCGCTGCCCCCGGCGGAGAAGTCGTCAATTATACCACGAGCGGCGAAGGAACCGGAGAGGTAGCAAATCCCGGTTCACGTAAGCTTAAGAATTCGACGGAACGATCGTACTTCGCGACCTTACAATCGCTACGATCGTTAGGTACTGATGTGATCTCAGGACTTCGCGACAGGCGTCGTCCAAGTCTGCGGCGTCCAACTCCCCGTCTCCCAGCGGTCCGCCGTCGTGTACTCGCGGATCGTTAACTGTGCCGGCGAGTATTCAAAATAGTAAAACGATTGCGTCTTGCTGCCGAAGTGGCCCGCGTTGTCGACGTTGAAGAGCGACAAACCCTTCTCCGCTTTCTTCGGCGTGCCATTCCATTTGAAAATATTGCGCGCGTGGGTATGGCCGTAGAGGATCGCCACGATGTTGTACTTTTGTAAAGCTGCGTAGTACCCGCCGACATCGTGAAAATCCCATTCACGGCTTGCCGCTTTATCGGGCTCCGGCTCCGCGGAATAGCGGGCGACATCCAGATGATGCACCAAGATCACCGGTCTGCCGCTATCGCCGACGTGCTTGGTCAGGTCATCAATCAGAAACGGCAAACTATCGAGCGGATTGTAGCGGCGCGTCTTTGTGGCGCTCGCGGCGGGGCCAACCGAGATACCAAGGTTCACCAGGTGCAGCGGTCCCCAATCCCACGAGTAGTGCAAGCCATTGTCCGAGACGTTCTTCAAGCCAGAACGTTTCTTGTTGCGCGCCGTGATGTTCTTCACGACCAAGCCATCGCCGCGCGGGCTGTCGTGATTGCCGTGAATCTCGTAGACGGGATACTTCAAGCGTCCATCGCCGCCGTTTAAACCAAAATCGTCGACAAAGCCCTGCCACTCGGTGTCCCAACGCTTGGGATACGCGCCGCCATTCTTGTCGCCGCTATCAATCAAGTCGCCGCCATGAATCACGCCGCGCGGCGTAAGGACCGAACCCCCGCCAGCGGCCGCGGGAATTTCGGTCCCGGCAAGTTTGTTCAAGGTGTCTACCAAGCGCGAGCAGGTCGCTTGCGAGACCTCGTCGAGCTTCGTTGGCGAGACAGGTTGCGAAAGGTAGTGCGTATCGCTGACAAAGAAGAAGCCGAGCCGGTCGTCGGAATTGGGTTTGGCTTCTTCGGCGAAGAGTCGGCCGGCGCTTAGCAGGCCGAGCGAGGCTGCGGAGGTCGCGAGAAAGTCACGGCGTGTAAACCTGAGCATCATAAAAACCTTTGAACGGAAAACCGCTATTTCAGTGCCAACTCAAGCCTGCGGATGGTATGCCCATCCGCAGGAAAAAGATTACTATTTCGCCGCGGGAATCAACTTCTGCGTCACCATCCATGCTTCGACGCGCTGCGGCCAGGTATGCACGGGATTCTCCGTCTTGCGCAGACCGTACCCATGCCCGCCGGCACCGTAGACATGCAGCTCGGCTTGGACCTTGTTGGCCTTCAGGGCCTGGTACATGAGGATGCTGCCTTGCGCGTCGATGCGGTCGTCGCCCGCGTGAATCATGATCATCGGCGGCGTCTTGTCGCTGACGGGCAATTCCGGCGCGAGCTTGGTCGGATCTTTCTTGTCGGGAAGATACGCCGGATAGACGAGCACCGCGAAGTCCGGGCGCGCGCTCGTCGCCGCTAGATCGTCGCCGTCAAAGGCCTTGGTCTCGAAACCGCACGCCGTTTTCGCGGCCAGATTTCCGCCGGCGGAAAAACCGAGCATGCCGATCTTTTTGGGATCGAGTTTCCATTCGCTTGCCCGGCTGCGCACGATGCGTACTGCGCGCTGCGCGTCTGTCAGCGGCAGCGAGTTGGTGGGGTCATCAGGCCGCTTGGGGACGCGATACTTGAGGACGAACGCCGTGACGCCGATGCTATTGAGCCACTCGGCGACTTCGGTTCCTTCGAGATCCCAAGCGAGGATGTTGTAACCGCCGCCCGGCGCGATGATCACCGCCGTGCCGTTGGCCTTCGCCGGATCGGCGGGAAAAACGGTGAGCGTCGGGACGCTGACATTCTGCCGCCGTTGGACGCGGCCCTTGGGTTCGTCCTTGGGGGCTTGATCGCTTTCTGCAGCGGCGAGCGGACCCTTTTCGCCGGGTGCTTGGCCCTCCCATAATCGAATCACTTGCGGCTCGGCGGCGCTGAGATGCGGCACGGAGATGCAACAAATCGCAAAAAAGAACGCAAACCGCAAAATGACAGTCATGAATATGCTCCCGATAGCGAGTGTCTTGAATCCCCAATCCCCAGCCCGAGTAATGTACCCCTTCGCTTGCCGCTTAGCAATTTTTGTCGCCCTCGTTTACGCTACGGCTACAAAAATCGGGACGCCCTGGCTAACGCCGCGGGCTTTCAATTCTTACAGCAAATGCCGCGCTTTGATTTCCAGGTAGCTATTCACCAGCGGCGCGGTGAGGTGCTCCGGCATCACATCTAGCGTGCGCACGCCCAGCGTGTCCAGATTCCGCAGGACCTGTGCCCGCCAGAGCAGCAAATCGGCCGCGGCGGCCCCGCGATAAAGTTCTTGGTCATCGCGCGGCTTGGCTTCGGCCGCGGAAAAAATCTGTTGATCTCGCAGCAACACGCCGAGCCCCAAGTGCCGCCGCATGCTCGCGCCGAGGTATTGCTGCACTTGATTAGCGTTCACTTCGTCGATCAGGTTGGTGATCATCACGACGAGCGAACGCTTGCGGCAATGCGAATCGAGGTACAGAAACGCCTCGTCGTAGCGCGATTCGACCAGCCGCGGAAACCGATCGAAGCAGGCATGCAGCAACCGGTTCATCTGCGCGTTGCCGGACTTGGGCGGTACATAGCAATGAATCTCGTCCGAGAAGCAAAGCAACCCGACCGAATCACCTTGGCGCAGGGCGACGTAGCTGAGCATCAGCATCGAATTGAACGCATGGTCGAGCAGACTCAGCCCGCCGGCGGAGTTGACCATCATCCGGCCGCAGTCAATGACAAAGACGATCCGCTGGCTTTGGTTGCTTTGAAAATCCTTGACCGTTAGTTTGCGGCGGCGGGCACTGCTCCGCCAATCGATGTGCTTGTAAACATCGTCGCGGGTAAAGTCGCGGAGCCGTTCGAATTCGTTGTCTTGGCCGACCTTGCGCGTGCGGCGCACCCCGAGCAAACTCAAGCGATTCGTGCGCGCGAGGATCGCGTACTCTTCGAGTTGCTTCAGGTCGGGATAAATGTGCAGCGGCGTCTGGCAATCGTATTCCAGGTCGCGATGCCATAGCGAAAACGGACTGCGCACGCGGAGGTACGTCTTCTCGAGCGCCAGCGCGCCGCGACGGCTCGCCAGCAATTCGTAATCCATTGTCGCTCGGCTGCGGCCGGCGAGGATGACGCGAAATTCGGCCGGTTTGGCTTGAAACTCGGGCGGAATCTCGTCGCGAATTTCCATCGCGTACGGGCGGTTGGCGAGGCTCTCGACCACGAGCCGCACGGGATGCGTCTTACGCAGCGAAACGGTGCGGAGTGCCTCGCGCTGCACCGAAAAGACGCCGCGCTTCGGCAACTGCCAAACATCAATCAGCCCTAGTCCAAAGATCGCCGCGTCGCACGCCAGGGCGATCATCGCGCCGTACTCCGACCACATCAACACCAATGAGAGCCCCAGCGGCAGCAACAGCCACAGCACCAGCGGCCAGCGCGGGTAAATCCGCCAGAACATGGCCAACAGCGCCAACGGCACCACAGCCACGGCCAGACCAATCAGCGGGTTGAGGGAGAGGAGCCAGGACAAGTGAAAGAATTAAGGAGGAAGAAGGAAGGAGGAAGAATTACTTCAAAAAGCGGGCAGGTGAATTCGCATGGCACTTTGGTCCCCTCTCCCCGCACTAGACTCACCACACCGCATGATTCGTTCGGGGAGAGGGCTAGGGTGAGGGCAACAGTTTTAAAGCTGACCTAGTTTAAATACTGTTGCCCTCACCCTAGCCCTCTCCCGATGGGGAATCGAACAACATGGAAAATTTTCTCACGGGAGAGGGGGGAAAACCTACGACCGCGGGACTTCGATCGTGCGGAGCAACTCGCGGAGTTGGTCATCGACCTTGGCCCCTTCGACATCGGCTTCGGCGGTCAGGACGACGCGATGCCGCAGCACCGGCAGGACAATCTGCATCACATCGTCCGGCACCGCGTAATCGCGGCCGTTGAACGCGGCGAGCGTCCGCGCGCCTTGTACCAACGACAAACCGGCGCGCGGTGAAGCCCCCATGTGAAACTGCGGCCATTGGCGCGTGAGCCGGACGATCTGGTTGATGTATTGAAAGAGCCGTTCGTCGATGCGTACTTGCGCGTGAGCCGTGATCAGGCGTTTGATCTCGTCGGGGTTCGTCACACTCGCGACTTCATCCTGAAGCCGCTGATCCAAGTCCATCTGCTGGCCGTGCAGCTTCAGGACCTGCAGCTCTTGCGCATCGTCGGGGTAATCGACCGAGAGCTTGAACATGAACCGGTCCAACTGCGCCTCGGGCAGGTTGTACGTCCCTTCGCTCTCGATGGGGTTTTGCGTCGCGAGGACCAGGAACGGCCGCTCGATCTTGTGCGTCGTGCGTTCGATCGTGACGTGGTACTCCTGCATAATCTCGAGCAGCGCGGCGTGCGTCTTGGCGGGCGAGCGGTTGATTTCGTCCGCCAAGAGAATCTGCGTGAAGACCGGACCGGGATGGAACCGGAACTCCGATGACTTCATGTCAAAGATCGGCGAGCCGGTGATGTCCGACGGCATCAAGTCGGCCGTGAACTGAATGCGCCCGAATTGACAACCGAGTACTCGCCCAAGCGTCCGCACAAAGATCGTCTTGCCGAGGCCCGGCACACTTTCGATCAGGACATGGCCGTTGGAGAAGAGTGCGAGGAGCGTGCCAAGGACGAGTTCATCTTGGCCGATGTAGACCTTGCGAATCTCGTGAATGATTTTTTCGAAGAGCTCTTTGGTCGGCGACATATCGCCGCCGGTGCCGCCGCTGATTTTGAGCGTGACTTCGCCCGGCGGTAGTTCCAACTCCGGGAGATGCAATTCCGGCAGCGGTGCTGCCGAACGCGGTACTGGCGGAGTTGCGGGCCGCTGCGCCGGAAACCCATTCGGCGGCGCGGGTCGCGTTGGCGGCGGAGACGGTTGGAAACTCGCGGGGACTGAGCTTTCCGCCGGCGACGGGATGCCGGGAAACTGCTGCGGCGGCGGACTACCCGTCTGCGGATTCGGCACCGTGATGACGCCGCGGCAGCCGGGGCATTGAGCTTGTTGACCGGCGATGTTGCTGTTGATGCGCAGGAGTTTCCCGCACTGCCCGCAAGCGAACTCGACCATGCCGTTAATCAACCGCGCTGCCGCTGGATCCGCCATCTGAGTCAATCACGCCCCGCGAGGTCGTGTCTCCGCAAGCATTGGAATAAAAAGGACTGTGGCTATTGTAGTGGAGAGCGGAAGGAAGGGAAAAGGGAAAAGGGAAAAGGTAGAGCACACCACCTTTTTCCTTTTCCTTTTTCCTTGAAACATCATCTGCCTTACTTTTTCTGCAAACTCCGCTGATATTGTTCCAGCCGCAGTTGCGCATATTTCCGATCGCCGGTCCGTTCGAGCAAACTCGCCAACGCTCCGAGATGCAGGCCGAAATCGACGCCGGTCTGGCGCGGCGGTTCTTTCGGCCGGCCAAAGATCGGCCAGCGCACGAAACAAAATAGAATCCCCAACAATGCCAAGTGACAGAGAAACGTCGCCAGCGGCGGGACCGAAAAAAATTCGAGCCCCGTCTGAAACCTGGCCAGCGATTCATGATCGCGGATCGGCGGGCCGCCGGGGCCGCTCTCCACAAAAACCATCTCTTTGCCGGGCGAGCCGCTCGCGATTTGCTGGATCAGCAGCGCCGCGAGCTTGCGATGCTCCTTGTTCACCAACGGGTAGTTCAACAGAAACGACCCGTTGGCCACCGTGATCCGCTGGCTAGCACTGCTAGAGACTTGAGGAATACGCTTGGAGGAAATGTGTTCGACAAAAACGAGCGGCGCGTTCTTGCCCGGTGCGGTCTCCGAAAGCAGGATCACGACCGGATCGCTCGGGGTTTCCGACATCGTGCTATGCGTCTCGATGTTCGCCGCCGCCGAATTGAACAACCGGCTCCACGGCCCGCCGAACGCGGTCACTCGGCCCTGCGCTTTGGTCGCAGCTTTTTCGTACCACCCGCCGTCGTGCGGAAACGTTTGCGAGTTGTAATCCAAGCTCGATTGCAACGCCGCGGAGTCGCCGTACGATTTTGCCAGTGTCGCGTTGTTGGTCAGACCGCGCGCGTTGACCTCGGCCCAGTACGATTCCTGGGCCTCGAAATCGCGGCCGACGATCACGAGCGTCCGGCCGCTGCTCTCTTGCAGCCAATCGTCAAACCACTGCTGATGTTTCGGCGACGGCGGATCGTAATCGTCCGGGAACCAGACAATCACATCGGCCATCCGCTTCAATTCGGGCCCCAGCGTTCGCCGCGTTTGCACGCGAAACCCCGCGTTCTCACATATCGATGAAAACACGCCGGTTCCATTGACGCTGTTCCCTAGCCGCTGGCCGTATTCAATCGGCAGTTTTTCTTCTTCGCAGCCGGTGAAAACGAGGGTCAACAAGCAGAGCCACAGGAACGCTGGGTGGCCGGGGACGCAGCGAAGCGGAGGACCCGGAACGCGCGACGTCGAACCTTTCCGGCAGGGTGGCTGGGGTCGAACGAAGTGAGCCCCCAGTGGGGCGACGCTGGGGGCTGCGCGAGTACGCTCCGACCCCAGCCACCCAAATTTTATCCGTTGCACATAGCTCATCGCGGCACCTCCTGCACGAAGCCGCTCGCGCGAGCCAGCTTTTCTTCCCACGGCCGCCAGTCGTGGCTGAGGGCCTCGAACTGCGCGGGGCTCGGCGGATGATTGCCGAAATAACTTCCCTCGAACTGCACGATCGCGCGATTGAAGAACTTCCACAATTCCGGATCGCCGCGTAATTCGCGCAGGTACACGCGATTGGTTTTCCCCTTGGACAACTCGATCCGCCGCGCTTCAGTCAAGCGCACGAGCATGTGGCTATACAGATAGACAATCGCCAGCGCGTAATTGCCAAGACCCGCCAGCCGCTGCGCTTCGTCGTACATATTCGTCACGCGCGGCGACAGCTCGACCGGCAAGTCGGTAAGCCGCGCGACGCTCGTCAGCGTCCCGGGCTGCGGCCGCGCTTTGGCCGCTTGCCACTCCGGATCGCGCTGCTGCATCGTCCGAATAATCAGCCAGAGAACAATCAACACCACCACGGCCAACAAGAACCACCAGAGATACTCGAAATCGCTCGCGCTGCTGGTGTTCGACCCGTACGTCACCGGCGCTGGTTTCGGCGGCGGAGGCGGGGCGGCGGTTTTATCCGGCGGCAACTGTAGCCCACGCGTCGTATCATTGGCGGCGTCGTACCAGGGAGTGTAGTTGCTTTCATGCAGCGCGGCGCGCCCTTCTTCGTCGGCGTTCGCCGTGGTGAGCGGTCCAGTTTCAAAGGGGCTTTGCGCGGAAACGCGGCTAAGCAGCAAGCTGCAAAGAAGTGCTGCGGCACAGGCCACGATGTGGAATGTTCTCATGCCACCCTCGCCGGCGTTTGTTCCGCTGTTCTTCCGCCGGCGCTCACTTGCGGCCGGAGCAGATGATCGGCTTCGGCGCGGAGCACCAGATCGACTTCCCAACCTTCGCGGCGAATGCGTAGATCGAGATAACACAAGAACCGCACCACCGTCAAATAGATCGTCACGAACCAAAAGGCTACGGGCAAAAAGCCGACATACAGCCAGTTATCGACATTCAGCTCGCTCTGCAGCCACCCCCACGCAAACCACACGCTCATCGCCGCGATGACCGTGAGCGCACACTCCCAGAACGTCAGCGCGAGCGACCGGCCAAAAATCATGCCGCCATCGCCGGCATGCAGCGCGCGGCTCCGCTGGCCCGTCGAGAGTTGGCCATGCCGCGCAGCCCACGGATTCTGTTCGAGCAAAATCACTTCGACCAGATACGACCACCGCAGCACCGCATACAGCCATAAGATCAACATGATCACCAGTAACCCTGACCACTCCCGCCACACCCCTGGGTACGCGATCAACAACCCATGCGGCATCAGCAATGTGCGCAAGCACTGATACCAAAACAACTGCGGCGCGCATTGAATCAGCTCGCGAGCCGCGCGGCGGTAATCCAGTTGGCGCTGGAACATGCCTTGGCCTAGCAGCACGGTGATCGGCGCGGTCGCGAGGGGCAATTCCCACCAACTCAACAGGATCGCTCCGACCACGTAGAATTGCTTGTCAGCAAAATCCTCGAGCGGCAGTTTGCTGAGCCACCACCAATTGAACACCAGACACGGCAATATCCCGATCAACCCGGCCACGAGCAACGGCCAGAACATCGAGCGCCAGACGCGCAGTCCCAGATCGAGCAGATCGCCGATCGATCGTTCGCGAATCACGACGAGTGTGCTATTGAGATCAAGCATGCGGCGCTCCCACCGTTGTAGCCGCGGTTGAAGAGGTGCCAGTCGTCTCGGAATCGTCGCGTGCCGTGCCGAGGATCAAAAAGTAAAATAGCAAGATGCCGCTCGACACCGCGGCGACAGCCGCCTTGAATGCATACGGCAGCGCCGATGGTGAGATAAAGCCCTCGATCACCGCGGCCCCGATAAACAGAAAGATCCCGGCGCAGGCCGTGGGAAAGGCCTCCTTGGCCGCGTGCCGCAGCGATTCACTCCGGCTCAAGCCGCCGGTCGCAATCAGCGCAAACCCCATCCGCATCCCGGCAGCCGCGGACAACACGATCGCTGTCAACTCGAACGGTCCGTGCGCCGTGACGAACTCAAAAAAGTTACGCCGCATGTCTCCGGTCTGCGCTGACATGTAACCGAACGTCGTTCCGATTTTTACGGCATTACTCACCGTGATAAACAACCCTCCGATGCCAAACAGCAAGCCGAACGCGAAACAAATCAGGCCGATGCTGGCATTCCCCAAAACATATCGGCCAAACATAAACGAATCGCCAACGGCTCCGCGTCCCGAGAGTTTTTGCGAGTACATCTGGCGATACTCATCGATTGCTTCCTCACCCAACACATTGATCACAAACTCGGGCGAGGACCGCGCAATCAACATCGACCCGATAAACAGCCCCCAGAACAACACAAACGCCAGTCGGAGATACCAATCCTGATACAAACGCCGCGGGACGACGTAGAGCAATTCATGCAGCCACTGGCGCGTCTCGGTGCGGCGGCTGCGATACAACTGGTTGTGCGCGCGGGCGACCAACTGATGCAAAAAGCTCACTGTGTTCGGCGGCAACTGATACGAATCGGCCAAGGCCAAATCGGCGCACGCCGCGCGGTACAGCGCGCCGACCTTGAGCGCCGTCGCCCCCGGCAAATGGCGCGGGTTCCCCTGGAGCTGCGTGCAGAGCATCTCCAACTCACGCCATTGGCCGCGCCGCGTTTCGAGGAGTTCGATGACCTTCATATATCAAAAAACAGAGGTAGATTCCTTGAATTACATGACAAGCTCTCTCTCAATCAAGGAAAAAGGGAAAAGGAAGAGGGTGGTGAACTCTACCTTTTTCCTTCCTCCTTGAACATTTCACGAACAAAATTATTCAACCCATGGCATGGCGAATTCTCACCCTTCATTCTCACCAATAAACGTCCGGTAGTACAACCCGCAGAGCACTCGATCGTCGTCTATCTGCGGCGGGATGCGGTAACGCTGCCGCAGCACCGTGACCAAGCGTCGTGAGAGTTCAGCGCGGCGCTGCGGCGTGAACACCCGACGGCGTTCAATGTACTTAGACAATGCCCGAGCGGTGCGCCGCGGCACGCGCAGATCCAACGGCAAATCGGCGGCGGCTTGCTTGGCCGCCGGATCGCGGAGCATCGCCAGACCGATCACATACGGCCGTTCTTCGACGATGACCATTGTGCCGCTCGCCAAATCGCCGAGGCGTTGCATCCGGGGCGTGAGCATGCAAGTCACCAAGCCCACAAGCCCCAACGGAATGGGAAGATTGGCCTCCGCCGTCATATCCCCGAAGTAGACCGCCAAAAAATAATTCAGCGGCAAGTACGGCAGCAGATCGGCATAACGCAACACATTGCGTAAGACCGCCTGCCACGCACTGATCGGCTCTCCTTGAATCCCGACAACGCGCAAGCCAAGCGCGCGTTTGCCCGGCGTCTGCCCATTCCACCACGCCTCGAAGAGCCCGCCATAAAACCAGATGAGGAAGAACAGCGAGAGCATCATCAGCGGCCCGCCAATCACGTCCAGCTCAAAACCCATGAGCAAACCTGCGATGAGGCGAATCACCAACAAGATCACCCCTTGGACCAGCAAATCCACCAGCCAAGCCCCATACCGCCGGAACGGACCCGCTAGCCGATACTCAAACGCGATATTTTCCGGAGTCACAATCCGGTCGCTCGTATCGAGGGTGGTTTGCAGGGCGGGCATGAAGCTGCAGAAGGAAGAAGGAAGTAGGAAGTAGGAAGTAGGAAGTAGCATCAACTTCCTCACTGTTTCTTGATTTGTCCAGTATCTCCGCAACGCGGCCCCTGGTCAAAGCGGTTTTTCTCTTTTACGATCAGCAGTGGAAATCGTGATACTAGATGGAATGTATTTTCACCACTTGTCGCTTAGCAATTCGAGAGAGTTCTCCCCCATGAAATCCGGTCTATCCCAACAGACAGTTCTCATCACCGGCGGCGGCAGTGGCATCGGCTGGGCCACCGCCCAACAATTCGCCGCGGCCGGCGCGCGGGTCATCATCGGCGGCCGCGACGAAGCGAAACTCCGCACTGTGACCGCAAGCTGGACCGGCTCGACGCCGATCGGCTTCCGCGCGGTCAACGTTGCCGAGCGGGCCAGCGTCAACGCGTTTGTCAAAGCGGCGCTCGAAGCCTGGGGCCAAATCGACATTCTGGTCAACGCGGCGGGTGTGAACATCAGAGACCGCACGATGGGCGCGATGCAACCCGAGCAATGGGACGAGGTCATGGCGATCAACGCCACGGGCGCGTACAACGCGATGCACGCGGTGCTGCCCGGAATGCGCGAGCGCAAGAGCGGAATGATCATCAACATCTCGTCGGTTGCGGGCAAACGAGCGATGAAGCTCGGCGGGATTGCCTACGACGCCAGCAAGTTCGCTATGACGGCACTCGGGACTGCGGTCGGGCAAGAAGAAGCCCCGAACAACATCCGCGTCACGAACATCTACCCCGGCGAAGTCGACACACCGATCCTCGCGAATCGACCAACCCCAGTGACCGAAGAACACCGCGCGAGAATCCTGCTCCCCGAAGACGTCGCCGCGACAATCGTCTTCCTCGCGCAACTCCCCGTCCGAGCACACATCCCGGAATTGGTGATCAAGCCGTTGCTGCAGGATTATTGCTAGTAGATCAACGTCAATCGAACGATCATATGGAAATGGAACTGTTCGGCAGGAGGCCTCCCCCTCCCAAATTCAATTTTCGGCCTGACATTGATCGTTAGATGAAGTAGTACGATGTTTTGTGTGGTGGTTTATCCTGGCATGACCTCTCCTTCAACTCCATAATAAGCCAATAACATAACCTCGCCCCGTCGAGACGGGGCGAGGTTGGATTCAATCACTGATGATTACTTACTTCGCCGCCAACTGATCGCGTTTGATCGGCAGGATGTTGTTCTGCTTATTGCTTTCGGTGACTTCGTTTTGCACGTCGGCCACGATGAACAATTGCTTGAACGCTTCCTTGGTCGTCGAGCCTTCGGCAGTCATCCCGAGTGTTTCGACCGGCAGCCGGATGTCAATCGAACGCGTTTGTCCGGCCGCCAGGTCTTCGAGCAACTGGCCCGAGGGTATCATCTCCTTGCTTGGTTCTTCCTTGAGGCTGGCATAGACGCCGAGGGCGAATTTGCCGGCAGGGGCAGTTCCCTTGTTTGTGAGCGATACCCGAATCATCGGTCCAACGTTCTTGCTGAGGTCCCCGGCTTCGAGTTGCACGACGCTGTCCACTTGCAGATCGATTCCCGTCGCAGGGGCAGCCGCAGCGGCAGGCGCTGGTGGAGCCGCGGGTGCAGCTGGGGCAACGTCATTAATCGGAGCGGCATTGACGGTCTCAATTGGGGCAACCGGAGGAGGAGCCATGATATCACCCACGTTGTTTGCCACGATCGGAGTCGAATTCACCACAACCGGAGTCGTGTAAATCGGCGTGGTGTAAATCGGGGTCGTATAGATCGGGGGGCAATAGCTATAGCTCGGGCAGTAGTTGTACCACGAATTGCAGCTGTACCAGTTCTGGTAGTTCGGATAGCAGCCATAACCCGGATTCCAGCAGCCGAACCCGGAACCAAAAATCCCGCCGAATCCTCCGCAACCCCAGCTCGACTGCGGCCCGCCGTAATTGTTCGGTCCGCAGAAAGCTTGTTGGCCAGGGAAGTTCTTGCCGTTGTGTTGGAAATTCTTCAGCGAATCGAAGTGATGCTTCCCTGTGTTGAGATGCTTCGAAAGGTCGTTATGCTTGTTGCCGCCGATTCCAAAGCCAGGGTCAAGCGGCCTGAAAGGCTTCTTCAGATCATGCTGTTTGTTCCCGCCAAGTCCAAATTTCGGGTCGAGGTTTTTGAGCGGCTTCAAGTCACGGCCCTTGTTGCCGCCGAGATTGCCCAGGCCGATGCCGTTGCCAGTCCCATTTCCGATGCCACTGTCAATCGGCTTTGTCTTGATGTTGCCGATCGGCTTGATGCCAATGGTTTGCTTGCCGTTCGAGCGTTCGGCCAACTTGAACCCGCCGCCTAAGCCTTGGTTGCTCAAGCCCTGGGGTGCTTTGATGGTCTGGTTGTTATTCAGCGAGCGCGATAACGACGGTGACGAGGAGCCAAGATTCGAATTCAGCGATCGAGCCGACAAACCAGAGGAACCGAGATTCGAACTAAAATTCCGACTCGAATTCAGCGCAGGTCCGGATTTTATGCTCATTCCGCCTGAACTTTTTCCCCCGGAACCTCCGCCCATCCCTTTCGGCGGGCCAGCCAATGTGGGGGCGGCCATGGCTCCTAATAACGAGACGGCTAACGCAAACTTCGTGGCAAACTTCAACATCGCGGGTAACTCCTGGAAGGTGGGGTTTGTTGTGCGAAAACCCTGTATTTGTTCTGTTCCGAACCGGCGAAATTGCTCGGCTCATAGCTTTCCAGGCGTGAAGGTGGCGGAATTGTTACGTCGAGGTCCGGAAAACCCCGCGAATCCTGTAGAAAAACGCATTTGAAATTCACGGGTTCCTCGTTTTCCTTGGTTCCAATGGATACTAGGCAGAAGAGAGAAGATTTCTGCGAAAAGAAAAACGGCCGTCGATCCCGCAGGATGGACGGCCGTTCGGAGTGGGCGATACAAGGCTCGAACTTGTGACCCCCAGCTTGTCGAAAGTCCAAAAAATGCCGAGTAAAACAGCGTTTTTCAATGAATACACAGTCATTTTAATGCGCAACGCACGATTTGCAAGCCGTTGCAAATAGTCTTGATTTCACGCACTTTTACGCGGTACACTCCGCGCAAAACGGTACATTACCGTTTTTGATTCAACGACCGCAATCGGCTTGTTATGTCATCGTTCAATCATCGATCGCTCTACCTCATCCCGATAACAAACCCACAATAACGACCCTGGCTAGACGCGAACATTTGCATTCCCTCACAACCGCTATTTCAGCTGGATTGCCGGGGATGTGCTCGATGGGCAACCCAAATGCCCTCAGATGCGGCGATCAAGCGAAATCTGAAAGTGAGTATCTGATGTACGACCTCATCGGCGACATTCACGGCCATGCCAATGAACTGGCGCAATTGCTAGAGAAGCTGGGTTACCAAAAAACCCAAGGCATCTATCGTCACCCCGAGCGGCAGGTGATTTTCCTGGGGGACTTTATCGACCGTGGTCCACAGATTCGGCAGGTGTTAGAAACCGTCCGTCCCATGATTGAGGAGGGCCATGCTCGGGCCGTCCTGGGGAACCATGAGTTGAACGCCCTGGCGTACCATACCGAAGACCCGGAATCGCCGGGGGAGTTCTTGCACCGTCAAGCGATCCACAGCGATACGTGACGTTCGGCAGCCCTCCAGCTGGATTAGGTCCGGACTCAGCCACGATGACTTGGTCGGCATCTGTGTTCACGACTAGGTTCGCGTTAGCGGCGAGCTCAAGTACGACAACTTCCAAGGCCGCTGGGGCGAGCCAAAGGAACTTGACAGGTTTCTTCAGGCGTATGGGGTGGAGAAGGCAAAAATCGAAGCGAGACGGCAGGGGCACACGGTCCTCGAACAGCCGCTCGACAACGGCTCAATCCGACTCACAATCCAAGTTGCCGGAGGTGCCGCTTGAAAACCATTACCCTCGTCATCAGCCCCACCGGCGAAACGCAGCTCCAAACGCAGGGGTTCCATGGCTCCGGCTGCCAAATGGCTAGCCGTGCGTTGGAACAAGCCCTGGGTTTTGTGACCCACGAGCAAAAGACTGCCGAATTTTATCAAAGTGCAGGGCTGCAAAGATCCGAGCAAGCCAAGGCAGAAGGCTAAAAAATTTGCCGATCTCAACGCAACGCGTTATCTTGAATTGCTCGACATAGTGCAATCACCGGCTTTTCTACAAAGGCATTTGAAGATTATGCTCAATCCTCTATTACAGGCCTGGCTAGAATCTGCGATCAAGTATCCTCCAGCCTATCGCGATGCAAGGCGATTTTTCGAGGAGGCCCAAAGCTCGCCGCATGAGCTTTCGATTTTAGTCTCCAGTGCCATCACGCGAGGCAAATACGGCTACTTGGCACGATGGACGAGAAGTGAGTTGTTCGTACTCCCATTGACCAAGGTGCAACAACGCGACTTTGGTCTGCTGGAATCGCAAATGAAAACCGTCCGACATCAGTTGCCGGTCTATGGTGCGATTCCTTATCAGCCCACCGTGGGACTTGCAGATTTTCGATTGTCTGCTGCCGAGCACGATTCCAACCAGCCTCTATCTGGTTGTGTACAGTTGACAATGGATCAACCCCAAGCCTTGCCCTTGTCGAGTTTCTCGCTGGGGATCGAGTATTACACGCCCGCAGTCTCGATTCCCGTGTATCAGTATTGCTATCCGGCCTTGCCGATCCATCAGGGCCAGCTTTCGTTTTCTTTCCAACCCTTAGCGGAAGCATTCCCCAAAACTTATCCTCGCACCAGCTTGGCCGTCTTCTGTCGGCTACTTGTGGCGGACAGTTATCAGACCTACGCCGGTGTGAGGAGCGTGAGCAACCTCGTGGGCGGTATCGTTAAGCTGAATTAGATTTTGCCGAAGCTATTTTTCCCTCACCACGTCCGGGAGTTACCTGGGCGTGGTTTTTTCATGCATTTACACAACAACAAACACTATGTCCTTACGCGAACGATTGACCGAACTGATCCAAGCTTGCTTCACCGGCCTCTGGATCGAATCCCAAGAACACGAAGACGCCCTGCGTGAAATCGCCCAGCTTTGCCACGACCAAGAATGGCGCTTGGCTACTTGGAACCTCGAAACCGGCCTGTCCATTCCCGGCGCGGAAACTCCCTCCAACGCTACGGGCCAAGATCCGTTGGCCGTGTTGCGCTCCTTATCCAGCCTAGGCGGCGAGTCTCATACGAGCTTGCTCGTGCTGGACAACTTTCATCGGTTCTTGCAATCGACCGAAATTGTCCAAGCTCTGATCCAGCAAATCCAACGCGGTAAACAGCATCGGACGTTCGTCGTGATCTTAGCTCCGGTTGTCAACATCCCGGTCGAACTCGAAAAGCTGTTCATTGTCGTTGAACACGACCTACCCAGCCGCGAGCAGTTGGCCGAGATTGCGCGGCAGATCGCCACCGAGCCAAGTGAACTCCCAACGGGCCGCGATTGGGAAACAGTGCTCGACGCGGCGGCCGGGCTGACGCGCTACGAAGCGGAAGGAGCGTTTAGCTTGTCGCTGGTGCGGCATGATCGGTTGCAAGCCGAAGCCGTTTGGTCAATCAAGGAGGGTTTACTTAAGAAGAGCGGCTTGCTTCAGCTCTACAGGGGCCAAGATTCGTTCGCCAGTCTCGGCGGCTTGCATGCGCTGAAGGCTTTTTGCCGGCGGGCGTTGTTGCAATCGAGCCGCTTGGCGGCGCGCCCGCGGCCGAGAGGGTTGTTGCTTGTCTCGCCGCCAGGGTGCGGGAAGAGCCAGTTCTGCAAGGCCCTCGGCCGCGAAACTGGGCGGCCGGTTCTGCAACTCGACATCGGCACGCTCATGGGTTCGCTCGTGGGCCAGTCCGAAGAGCGGATGCGGCAGGCTTTGAAAATCGCCGACGCGATGGCACCCTGTGTGCTGATGATCGACGAGGTCGAAAAGGCGTTGTCGGGCGTCAGCGGCAATGCGGCCGATGGCGGGGTCTCCAGTCGTTTGTTTGGCGCGATGTTGAGCTGGTTGAACGACCACACGAGCGATGTGTTCGTCGTCTGCACGGCCAATGACGTGAGCCGGTTGCCACCGGAGTTTGCGCGGGCCGAGCGGTTCGATGGCATCTTCATGCTCGATTTGCCGGGTCAAGCCGAGAAGCAAACGATATGGGACCTCTACTTGCGGCAGTACGAATTGGACCACACACAGAAACGGCCCGCCGATACCGATTGGACCGGGGCCGAGATCAAGAGTTGTTGCCGGCTGGCGGCATTGCTCGATTTGCCGCTGGTGCAAGCGGCACAAAATATCGTGCCCGTCGCGGTAACGGCGGCCGAAGCGGTGAATAAGCTACGGACCTGGGCCAGTGGTCGTTGCTTGAGTGCCGATCAAGCGGGGATCTATCGGCATCAAACCGAAGCTGTGCGGCGCAAAGTTGCTCGCGGCAAGATCGATCCGAGCCAGAATTGAATGACTCAAATCACTCGATGGCACCTTTGCTTGCCTCGTCAGTGTCAGCGGAACCCTTTCCATTCGGCGATATTAAGAGGTTGTGCTGACGGCTGACACGGAACCCGGTATTTATTCACTCATCCAAGCCTTGCCGGCTGGCTGTCCCAGGGCAAGCCTGTTCGCAAATGTCTAATAATCCAGTCTCTTGTCAGCGTCAGCAGAACCCTTTTGTTTGGCCATGTTGCAGGGGTTGTGCTGACACAAAGGCGGGCTAGTTGATTTGTACAATCCAATGACCATTGCCAGTTCGGCGCGGTGGCCTTGGTCATAAAACCAAACATGCATTCCATGATGCATGTTCGAAGCGACCCCGGCCAAATCGAGCTGCGATCGACGTCGAGCAGATTACGCCACTTGGAAACGGTCTGCGGAGTGACACCCCACCAGTAGCAAATGGCATTTGCCGATTCAATACGCAGTGCCTTCGCCAATCCTTTGTAGATCACGAGACCGGGCTTGCGACCGACGACGGCGGATAGTTTACCGTCGGCAAGGAAATCTAATTCCCCGTAATGGATTCCAAGGCGTCGACCAGTTCCTCGATCGTTTGCTGCTTCTCCTGCCCTTCGTATTTCAAGGCATACTGGCGTGCGCTTTCTTGCATTTGGGAGTGATGTTGGATCAGGAAGTGCAGCGCCATGACCGTGGCGGTGCCGTCGCGCTGCGCGGCGATCACACCCGCGCCGAGCCGCGCGTACGATTTCGCGAGCATCGCTTGCTCCAGTTGCAGCGGAATGTTCAGCACCGGCTTGCCCGCGACGAGCGCCGCCGACAGCGTGCCGTGCGTC
>JBGSSS010000182.1:0-5720 GCA_041736895.1 Pirellulales bacterium | reverse complement strand
CGCGTTGCATCGCAACCTCGGCATCAAGCGCCGCGGCTTGCGAAATTTCGCGGCACGTGCGGAATCGTGGGCGCGGCAGCGGCCGCTCCTATTCGCGGCGGCGCTGGTCTCGCTGTTGTTTGCGCTCGTAATCTGGCTCATGCCGCCGGCGTTTCAGACCAACGATGATGCGATCATGTGCATGATCGCGTCAGGCCAAGGGATCGCCCTGAGTCCCGATGAACACTTGGTTTTCACCAACGCGCTGATCGGCAAACTGCTCAAGACGTTGTATACCGAGTACCCTTCGTTTCCGTGGTATGGCTGGTACTTGGTCGCGACGCAGTGGGTCGCCACGATCTCGCTCCTGTACTGTCTGCTGCGGCCGCGCTATACACGGCTGAGCCTGCTCGGATTTGCCGCGTATTTCTCGACGGCGGGAATCTATTTCCTCGTTAATTTGCAGTTTACTTCGACGGGTTGCTTAGCGGGGATCACAGGCGGGTTATTGTTGCTGCAGTTGCTGCGCTATGCTTGGCCTTCGCGCTGGGAGCAGACTGCCTTGGCGATCGCCGCCGCGCTGTTCCTGGTTTGGGGAGGGTTGATTCGCAGCGATGTCTTTCCCCTGACGTTGCTGATTGTTTGCCCCATGCTGCTGACCGCCATTTGGGCAAGTTCTTTCCGCCGCGGCGCGGCCGTCAGTGCCACATTGTCCCTCGCGCTGGCTTGCGGAGCGATGTTTTTCGCACAGCGCTATCACGAAGCAAGTTACAGCGACCAAGCCTGGAAAGATTTCTATCAATACAATCCGCTACGCATCAAATTCAACGATGAACAGTGGGTCAGCTATCTGCCAGAAAACAAGCATGTCTTTGACCAAGTCGGCTGGAGTAAGATCGACTTCGAAATGATCCAAGGCTGGTACTACGACGATCCGCAATACGATCAAACCAAACTGAGCGCTATTCTTAACAGCCACACTTGGGCATTGAACCGCGACCTGCCGAGAACGTTGCGCACAGCGGGCAAAGAGATGCTGCGAAATACGGCCCTTGTCGCCATGCTCATGGTGATGCTCGGGGCAACGCTATTTTTCAATCGGAATCAGCGCCGGCTTTGGGTTTGCGGCGCGGCTTTTGTCTGCGCGTGGGGGATGATGCTGGCGATCACCGTGTTAAAAAAAGCGCCGCCGGAGCGCGTTTACATGCCGGTGCTGGCGTACCCCTGGCTGGTGGCGCTGTTTGGATTAGCCCCCGGTTGGCGTGGCATTCCTTCCCAGCGCGGCGCGTTCTCTCGGCTGATGCAGCAGTTCCGCACCTCGTGGCAAGTACGGCATTGGTCGTGGTTCAAGCCGGGGGCCATGCGGCATCTGGCCCTGCGCACGATTTCACTCTTGATCGTCATCGGGCTGTTCATGAGCGTGCGAAAACAACAGCGCGTCGGCAGAGAGCATGCTCGCCAGGTCGCTCAATACAACAAAATGCTCGACGAGATGCGGCCTGACGCGGAAGAGTCCGAGCGTTTGATCTTGACCTTTGGCTCGGACTTTCCATACGAATACCAAGCGGCGCTGTTCGGCCGGAACGATTACTCGGGCATTCGGTTTTTTAGCCTGGGCTGGCCGCAGCGGACACCGATCGCCGAGCGCATGAAAGCACATTTTCAAATCGAAACGCTGGGCCGGGCGATTGCGACAAACGCCCATCTGAAACTAGTCATCCATCCGAGCGCGTACATCCGGATCATTGATTATCTCGCAGAGCATTACAGTTCGGCTCTACGGATCGTCAATGAGAAAGAGAACAAACGCTACGCTCTCACCCGCGTTGAACCGCGAGAACTAAAAGAAGTGAGCGAGTCGTCTCCAGAAAGCACGAATTGGCTGGCCATCCCTACCCTGAAGAAATTAGGATTACTGCGATGAACAATATTTTGATCACTGGCGGCGCGGGTTTCATTGGCGGCTGCTTCGTGCGGCAGATGATCGAGCAAACCGATTGCCAGATCGTGAACCTCGACAAGCTGACCTACGCCGGCAATCTCGACTCGCTCGAATCGATTTCGAGCAGTCCTCGCCATCATTTTGTCCAGGGCGACATCAACGACGGCGAACTCGTCAGCCAGTTGCTCCACGAACACGAGATCGACGCGGTCGTGAACTTCGCCGCCGAGTCGCACGTCGATCGCTCAATCGACGGCCCGGCCGAATTTGTGCAGACCAACGTCGTCGGTACGTTCCGAATGCTCGAAGCCGCGCGGCTGTATCACCGCGAATTGAGCGGCAGCAAGAAAGACGCGTTTCGTTTCCTGCACGTCTCGACCGACGAAGTCTACGGCTCGCTCGGCCCGACGGGCTTGTTCACCGAAACGACGCCTTACTCGCCGAATTCGCCGTACTCCGCATCGAAGGCCGCGTCCGATCACTTTGTCCGCGCGTATCATCACACGTATCATCTGCCGGTGCTAATCACGAACTGCTCGAACAACTACGGCCCGTATCAGTTCCCGGAAAAACTGATCCCGTTGATGATCCTCAACGCGCTCGAAGGCAAACCGCTGCCGATTTACGGCGATGGGCTCAACGTTCGCGATTGGCTCTACGTCGAAGATCATTGCCGCGCGCTCTGGACCGTGCTGCAACGCGGCGTTGTGGGTGAGGTCTACAATATCGGCGGGTTGAACGAACGCACGAACCTCGAAATCGTCCACACGATTTGCGACACGGTCGACAAGCTCTGCCCGAATTTGCCGCATGGGTCTTGCCGCTCGTTGATCACCTACGTCAAGGATCGCCCGGGGCACGATCGCCGTTACGCGATCGACTGCAGCAAGATCGGCCGCGAACTCGGCTGGCAGCCGACGGTGAATTTTGCCGAGGGCTTGCGCGAGACGATCTCGTGGTACTTGAACAACAAAACCTGGGTCCGTGGCGTCACCAGCGGCAGCTACCGCCGCGAACGTTTGGGACTGGGAGTCGGCGCAGGCGCGTAATGTAGCCCAGGTCGTGAGACCTGGGAGTTAGCGACGCGGAGCCGAGTTGAGAACTCGGATCATTGGGAGTAGAGGGCTATAAAAAATAATTCATCTGAAGTCTTACGACTTCAGCTACGAAATCCAAGGACGGATCTCCGATGTACAAACTTCTGCTTTGCCTTCGCTATCTCCGCACGCGCTGGATCGCGCTCGCTTCGATCATCAGCGTCACGCTGGGCGTCGCGACGATGATCGTCGTCAATAGTGTCATGTCGGGCTTTACCAACGAGATGATGGTCCGGCTGCGCGGCAGCTTTTCGGATTTGATGTTCGAGAGCACGGGCCTCGAGGGGTTTCCCGACCCCGATTTTCACATGGCCAAGCTGCGTGAAATCTGCAAGGACCGCACCATCGGCATGACGCCGACGGTGCATGTCCCGGCGATGTTCGCATTTCAAGTCAACGGCCAATGGATCAATCGCCAGATTGTATTGGTCGGCATTGATGAAAATACGGCCGCCACGGCGAGTGACATGTCCCAGCAAACGCTCCATCCCAAAAATCGACAGCAGCTCTCGTTTAATCTCCACGAAGGAAATTACGACGTCTACGATCGCAACGCGCCGGATCAAACTCAAAAACGCGTCGATCTGGAGACCGCAGGCTGGGGGTATCGCCGCTTGTGGGGCGCGCGGTTTAAGCACATGGAAAAGCTCCGCGCCGAACAAGCGGCACAGCAGCGCGCAATCGAAGGCCAGTCAGGTCCGATGGATCCGTTTGCCCGGGCGAATCCGGGACTCGCGGCCGCTCCGAGCGATGCGAATCCGATGAACGGTGAAGCCGCCGCGCCGCGCGATCCATTCAATCCGCAAGGCGCACCCGTCAACGTCTTCGATCCCGAAAAAGAACAACACACGGGGATCATCGTCGGCAAAGAACTCGTCTACCACGACGGCATGAAGCGGTTCATGGCGATCCCGGGCGACGACGTCAAAATCTCGTTCCCCACCGCCGGCCAGCCGCCGAAGATCAGCAGCGACAACTTTACGGTCGTCGATATTCACGAGAGCAAGATGAGCGGCCATGATTCGAATTTCGTCTTCATGCCGCTGCGCCGGCTGCAAGAAATGCGCGGCATGATTGACCCGACGACCGGCATCGGCCGCGTCAACGCGATTCAGATTCGCTTGCGCGATGATGTCGATATCAATGCCCTGCGCGCGGAACTCGCCGCGGCATTTCCGAAAGCGTTTTACAAGATCGACACCTGGCAAGACAAAGTCGGTCCACTGTTGGCGGCCGTATCGATGGAAAAATCGGTGCTAAACATCCTGCTGTTCCTGATTATCGCCGTCGCTGGCTTTGGCATCCTCGCGATCTTCTTCATGATCGTCGTTGAGAAGACCAAGGACATCGGTATTCTCAAGGCCCTCGGCGCCTCGCGCCGCGGCGTGCTGGGAATTTTCCTCGGGTACGGCTTGTCACTCGGGATTGTTGGCTCGGGCATGGGACTGCTCTTGGGGCTGGTGTTTGTTTGGAACCTGAACACGATTCGCGACTGGCTAGAATACTTTACCCAGCAAAAAGTCTTCGATCCTTCGATCTACTACTTCTACAAAATCCCGACGATCATCGAACCTTTCACGGTCTGTTGGATCGTGGGCGGGGCGTTGCTAATCGCGGTCATGGCGAGCATCTTGCCGGCGATCCGCGCGTCGAACCTTCATCCTGTCCAGGCCCTGCGCTATGAATGAGACCACCATCGCTCCGCCAGCCGTTCGACCCGCCGCGCCGCGCGATGCCCAGCGCGTCCCGGCACCGCACCTGCGCTTCGGTCAAGGCCCCGCCATGTCAACAGCCACGCCCCCAGAGCCAACCACGTCGCCCGCCGCAAACCCGCGCGAATCGGCGATCACCAACACGATCCAGTTGCAAGCTCGGGGCCTATGCAAGAGTTACTACAAAGCCAAGCTCGAAATCCCCGTCCTACGCGGCGTCGATCTCGATTTGCGCGCCGGCGAGTTCCTGGCCATCATCGGCCAGAGCGGTTCGGGCAAGAGCACGCTGCTGCATCTGCTCGGCACGCTCGATCAGCCCGACGCCGGCGAGGTTCACTTCTGGGACCATCGCATCGACAAGTTGCCGGCGCGGGCGCGCGATCGCCTGCGCAACGAAGAGTTCGGGATGATCTTTCAGTTCTATCATCTCCTGCCGGAACTCTCGGCGGTCGAGAATGTGCTGATGCCGCTGATGATCCGCCACAGTTGGTTCAGCTTTCGACTGCACAAGAAAAAGTACGAAGCTCGGGCCAAGGAACTGTTGGACCTCGTCGGACTCGGCCATCGCTTGAAACACAAGCCACGCGAGATGTCGGGCGGCGAGATGCAACGCACGGCCATCGCGCGGGCACTCATCAGCCAGCCGCAAGTCCTGTTGGCCGACGAACCGACGGGCAACCTGGACGCCGAAACCGGCGCGGAGATTCTGGAACTGCTGCGCAAGCTAAACCATGAGCAAAAGCTGTCCATGATCATGGTCACGCACGATCAGAACCTGGCGGCAAAAGCCGACCGGATCGTCAGCCTCGCCGCGGGGAAAGTGGTGTCTAAATAATGTGCATGACAGGGCCAGGGCAATCGCATGTTAATTGCCCGTAAACCCAGCGTAGATGTTGTTTAACACGCTCTCATCCCAGCCGGCGCGGAGTCGTTTGCCGCGGATGTTCTCTTTGACACTGGTGTCGCGCTGCAAAATGTTCAATGCCATGC
>JBGSSS010000163.1:0-12972 GCA_041736895.1 Pirellulales bacterium | reverse complement strand
ATCGCGCGGCGATGAGCGGCGAATGCGGCTGTTGCACACGCGGCGATTACCCGTGGCTGCGCGGCGAGCGCGGCAGCCAAGCCGCTGTCCTCTGCGGCCGGAATGCGGTACAGTTAAACGGCATCGGCGGCGAGCGCTCGCTTGAGGACCTGCGGAAACTCTTCGCCGGCCGCGGCGAAGTGAGCGGCAACGCGTATCTGCTCCGCTGGAAAATCGCCGGCTACACGCTGACCTTCTTCCCCGATGCCCGCGTCGTCATCCACGGCACGGACGACATCGCGAAAGCGCGGGCCGTCTTTGCGGAATATGTCGGAATGTAGCCAAGGTCGTGAGACCTTGTATTTCGAAGCTTGAAGCGTCGTTCTAGGAATAATTCTCCAAAGTCGTGAGACCTTGGAATTCGAAGCGTAAACTCGCTCGTAGCCTCCAAGGTCTTACGACCTTGGCTACATTTATTGCCCCATCACATACGCAAAGATCAGCGGTGCGACGATCGTCGCATCCGAATTGATCGCGAACTTGGGCGTGTCGATGTCGAGTTTGCCCCAGGTGATTTTTTCCGTGGGGTTCGCGCCCGAGTAGCTGCCGTACGACTCGTTCGTGTCGGTGATCTGGCAGAAATAGCTCCAGAACGGCACGTCGATTTCCATGTCTTGCTGCAGCATCGGCACGACGCAGATCGGAAAATCGCCCGCGATCCCGCCGCCGATTTGAAAGAATCCGACGCCGTGCCGGGCACAATGCTTCTGATACCACTCGCTGACGAGCATCATCATTTCGATGCCGCTCTTCATTGTCGTCGGCTTTACTTCTTCGCGGAGGCAGTACCCGGTGAAGATGTTGCCGAGCGTCGAATCTTCCCAACCCGGCGTGAAGATCGGAATGTTCTTTTCGGCAGCGGCCAAGACCCACGAGTCCTTGGGATCGATTTGGTAGTACTGCTTGAGGACGCCCGAGCGGACAAGTTCGTAGAAAAACTCGAACGGCAGTTTGCGGTCGCCGCTCTGGTCGGCCTTCTTCCAGAGATCGACGATGTGCTTTTCGATCCGGCGAATCGCTTCGGCTTCAGGGATACAGGTGTCTGTCACACGGTTAAAATGCTGGTCGAGCAGTTTCCGTTCGTCGGCCGGCGTCAGATCGCGATAGTGCGGGATGCGGACGTAGTGGTCATGCGCGACGAGGTTGAAGATATCTTCTTCGAGATTGTTCGCCGAGCACGACACGGCGTGGACTTTGTCCTGGCGAATCATTTCGGCGAGCGAGAGCCCGATTTCGGCCGTGCTCATCGCTCCGCCCATCGCGAGGAGCATTTTCTTCCCTTCGCCCAGGTGCTTGCGCCAGCCCTCGGCCGCGTCGATGACGGTGGCCGAATTGAAGTGGCGGTAGTGATGCTTGAGGAATGTCGAAATCGGTCCGTTGGTCATGGCGATCTACTTCAGGAGAGAATTCAAAAGGCATTGCCCACAGATGGACACAGATGCACACAGATAAATACAGGGGAGATGATTCAATTTTGCAGCAAAACAACTCTCAAATTTTAGCAACACTCCGGCGGAGCGAAAGGCATCGCTTTTTGCCTTTATCTGTGCCCATCTGTGTCTATCTGTGGCCGGTATTTGAATTTGTATTTGTATTTAAGGCTCGACGACAGCGTCATAGTGCGTCAGTTTCAGCCCGATGATCGCGACTAAGAGCAAGCCGACGAAGAATAGACGGCTGAAGTTCGCCGGTTCGTTGAAGAGGACGATCCCGAGAATCACAGTGCCAAGCGCGCCGATGCCTACCCAGACGGCGTAGGCGGTGCCGATCGGCAAGTCGCGCTGCGCCACAAGCAGCATCGCCATGCTGGCGACCAGCGCGACGATCGTGCCGATGCTCGGCCAGAGATGCCGATTCAGGCCGTCGGTGTATTTGAACCCAATGGCCCAGGCCGTTTCGAGAAACCCGGAAATGATCAAGAGAATCCACGCCATGACGCCACCTTAGAAAGACAGTTCAGAGAAATCGAATGGATTACAAACGACGTCGTCTTGTCTTAACCACTAAAACAATTAAACACAGCGGCGTGTCTCGTCCGGGGCAGCAATGCCAAGAGGTTTAAGAATATTGAATACGCAGGCCGCTGTAAAGTTGTTCGGAAAGGCCTGCATGCAAATTCGGATTCAGGCAAGAGAATGAAGGCAGAAGAAGAATTTCTGATCTATTCTTCTGCCTTCATTCTTTTGCCTCTCCTCTGCAAAGGAGAGAAATTTGTGAGCTGAATCATTTGCTGCGCTTCGAGAGCGACGTGTAAGCGAGGACGTGCGGTTAAGGCACTTCGCCCTCGCTAACGCGTCGGGTTAGGATTTTACGCCTTCGCGCGATCCCTCAATGCCGCCATCAGCTTGTTAACCGTCTCATCCATCTCGGCATTCACGGCCTTCAATTGCGATGGATCTTTTTCAAGCGTTGCAAGACTCGCGTCGATCTTGCCGGCCCAAACGCCGCAGCGTTCCTTGAGCCAAGCGCGGTCGGCCTCGGATAATTGCGGATGTTTGGCGGCGATCAGTTTGTCGCAGCTTTCGCGGAATTGCTTCATCCGGCTCGCCAATTGTTCCGCATCCGCCGGTTTCGCATCGAACCATTCATTGGCGCGATCGGCCAGGTGATTCAAGTACGCCGGTTTTGCCATGGCAACTTCAAAAACGCCGGGCTTGCTCCAGCCGTAGGTCTCTGGCTTGCCCAGCGAATTCATCGCGAAAAATCCGATCAGGAACACGGCCGCCATCGACAGTAGCGCCACAACCACATTGCGGCGGCTCAGCGCGCTGGTGGCGGGTGTGGCCGTTGGTTCGATGGCCTTTTGAATCTTGGGCCACACCGCTTGCGCCGCGCGGCGATCCGCATCGCGCGTCAGTTGCCGCAGCCAATAATCGCCGCCAGAAGCGAAAATCAGTTCCTGCAACTCGTACAGTAACTCTGGATGCGCGAGCAACTGCGATCGTTGTTCGGGGCTGAGAATGCCAAGTCCTTGCTCCAACATCGGATCGCGTGAAGCGCCTAGCAACTGGTTCAAGTCTGGCGCGGATTCCGACGATTTTACGGCACGCAGTTCCGCGACCAACTGATGCAGCTCGGGGCCGGTGATTTGTTGTTCGAGCCAGCGCGGCACCGCCGCATCGTCGTTCGGAATTTCTAGGGCGTAGATCGTCATACAATTTTCCCTTCGACACAAAGTTTGAGCTGATCCTTGCCTTTGGCGAAGCGGGAGTGCGCCGTGCCCAATGGGATGCTGAGCCGCGCACAGATATCGTCATACGGCTGGCCGAGCATGCGTGCTCGAACGACGACCGAGAATTCGGCGCTAATTGTTTCCAGACACTCGCGGAGCGCGGTCGTCAGATCTTCGTCCATGCCCTCTTCCTTCGGCGGCTCGGGGACGTCGATCTCGGCCGTCGATTGATGCGACCTGGTCTTGCGGAAACCGTCGATGATCGTCGTGCGGGCGATCTGCAAGACCCACGCGCGGAAGTTGCTGCCGTCGAATTGCTTGGCCGCTTGGGTCCAAACCTTGAGCCAGATTTGCTGTGTCAGGTCATCGGCCAGTGAACTTGATTTGACTCGGCTTTTGACAAAGGCGTAAACGAGTCCCGAGAATTCTTGGTACGTCTGGTTGTACCAGGTTCGATCGAGCGCCTGCATCGCGCTCGGCGCGGCTACGGCGCGGTCGGTGGCTTTGGAGCCGGTTGATATTGGGGCTTGGTCGCGTGGGGTTTCCATGCCGGACGATTTTCGTTCCCTCGGACGGAACCCGCAAGTCCCAACGGCTTTCATGACAATCTGACGGGGCCGAAGATAGACAGTATTACCCCGAGCTGGCCGTGCCTGCGGGGGTATCGCTTGGTCAACGCCCGATTCCTCTGGCGTGAACCAGGAGCGCAGGATGGTCGAATTGAAAAAAATGCTGTCCATATGAGGGAAACGGGCCGATTCCCCCGAACTTCCCGACATTCCTAAGAATTCTTTTTTGCTTTTGGGAAGTATCTGCCAGCGAGTTCGTTTTCCTGGCAACGAACGGAAATTTGCAAACAATCGGACAGCCAGATAGGATAAGAAAGCCGAAAAAACAGCGGTTTTCTTGGAATCCAGGTCAACCTCACCCCTTTTTCGCTGGGAGCAGTTGTGATGTACCGCCAACTTCTAATGATGTTCACCGCCTGGTTCGCGTTGGGCTTTTTGGCAAATCTGGCCTCGGCCGCAGATGGCTTGGAAAAGGAACTCCTGGTCCAAACACCCAAGCTCCTCAAGGAGATAAAAGCCGCTGGCTATAAGAACGTCGGCGTGCTCAAATTTCGCGTCAAGATCGGCGACAAACCCTCGACCGATCGCGCGGGCACACTGAACAATCGGCTGACCGAAAAGCTGGAACTCGCGCTGGTGTTGAAGAACGACATCAAAGCTCCGATCGGCATTATTCACAACGCCAACGCGACTGCCGCGACGATCAAAGGTGCCAGCCACCTGACCGCGGAAGGACGCAAGTTGCTCTTCACCAAGGATTACCCCTTGGCCTGGGGGAATGAAAACGTGAAGCCGGATCTGTTCCTGACCGGCGCGGCGTTGGTGAGCAAAGATCTCCGCACGCTGAGCGTTTCCATTCAGGGTTTCGACCGGAACAAGGCCGAGCTCACCGAGTTCACGTCGTTTCAAGTGCCGATGGACCTCGAGCAACTCATGGACAGCGGCGAGAGCTTTACGGTCCGTGGGTTGTTCGATAATGCCAGCTTGGCACTGACCGAGAGCCAACGTCAGGACAAAGCGACGGAAGAAGCGATCAAGACTTCGCTCGTCACCAAGACCGAAACCGAAACGGCCAAGAAGCCAACGACCTCGAAGATTCACCCGCTCTCGCCCGAGAACAAAGACGCGCTGGTCTCGCTGACGGTGCTCTACGACAACAAGCCGCAAAAGATCGAATTCCGCGGCGGCGCGGCGTTTCTGCCGGAACCGAAAGAAGGTCAAAAGGTCGTCCTCGTCGTCAAACGCAAGGGTGCCGCGAAGCCGCGGCTTGGCGTGGTCCTCAAGGTCAACGGCGAAAACACGCTCTATCAAGAGAAGTCCGCCGATCCGCAATGCACCCCCTGGGTCTTTGAATCGAAGTCCGATGCGTTTGGCATCTACGGTTTCCAAACCGATGAGAAGACGCTCAAGGAATTCAAGGTTCTTTCGCAAGCTGCCTCGAAGGCTAAGGAAATCGACTACGGCGAATTCGTCGGCACGATCTCGATCAGCGTCTTCCGCGAACAGACCGTGGCTCCGAAGTCCGATCCACTCGTGGCGCTGAGCGACGACGGCCAGGATTTTGAGATATTGAAGAAGAGCACGTTTCCCAAAGTCACCCCCAATAATCCCGATGCTTTACGGCAACAATTAGCCGCCGATCTCAGCAGAGCGCTCATCGTGGATGGCGTGTCCAAAGGGAGCGAACTCGAGGTCGTAAGATTCACGCACGACAAGATTCCGCTCATGACCGCGACGATCAAGTACTACAACCCTTCAGACTTGCCTGAATAAATGCCCGACGCGTAAGCAAGGGAGTCATCTTTTTTGTAGCCCGACGCGTCAGCGAGGGCGACAAAAATTGCAAAATACGAAACACGGAGGAACGGAGGAAATTCAGAGCAGCACCGAGAAGAAAACTCTGTGAAGACAGCACAATAAGGTTTTGGGAGGGTGAGGCTCCTGCCGAACCGTTTGTGGAGAGCGGTTTGACAATTTCCGAAGATGTCCGCCGCTGAAGCCAACGGAAGAAGAACGCCCTGGCTTGTGCTTTTTGAAGTTGCGCTTTTCGATGCTGGAAAGTAAACAGCCCAAGTCAAGCAGTGATCGCTCCCTTGATGAAATTGGTTTGGCCCCCTCCCCGCAGTGTTACTTGGGGAGGGGTGATTGTGAGACGCAGGGCTTTCCCTACAGAAAATACTACGCACGGAATGATTCAAAATGCAAAACGTCTTGCAACTCGCCAACCCCCCCCCTCCCCAACCCTCCCCGCAAGGGGGAGGGAGCCAAACCAGTTTAATGGTGGAGCGGGCCGCTAGCTTTGATCAAGACGGCGAAATAGCGCAACTTCAAAACTAACGCTACGGGCTACGAAGTCAGCACCAAAGTGCCGGGAACGATCTCATTCGATTTCGTGGGGGGCCTACGGGAGGACAAGCATGGCGAACGTCATTTGCAGCACTTGCGGCAAAGAAAACGAACCGACGGGCAAATGGAACTACTGCCGCGGCTGCGGCGGGCGGCTGGAATTGCCAGTTGCCGAAACAACCGTGCGTTCCGCGGCCGGAGGGGATGAAGCCGTGACGGCAACCGCCGCGCGGCCGGCCACCGCCAAGAAACTCCCCGTCGCGCAAGCCGCCCCACGACACGCGGCGACGGCGAAAAAGTTGCCCAAAAAAACAGCCCAGCAAATCACTCAGGAGATGCGCTGGTGGACCTTTGGGCTAATCTTGGGCCTCGGGGCCATCGGCATGATCATCGGTTCGCTGCTGAAAGAGCGTGGCGTCGAGTACAGTCTGCTCACGGATCCGTTCAATCTCGGCATGATCGGCGGAATCATGACCGGCGGACTCATTGCCCAGTGCATGCTCTGGTATCGGCAGAGCCAGCAATAAGGGCCACATCCCAACCCAACGCGTCAGCGAGGGCGCATGGCCCGAACCACACGCCCTCGCAAAAGCGAGGAGATGTCTGAAATTTGGTACTGGGCTCGGCTCGAAATAGAATGCGTAGACGTCTCGCCTCTTCTCTCGCCGCAGAATCCATCGATCTGTAAGGGCAATTCCGATGAACGTCTCTTCCGTGCGCTGCATCTTGCTGGCCGCCATTTGCTGCTGGTCAACGTTCGCACAAGCCGCCGACCCGCCGAAACTCACCGCGGCCCAGCAAGCCGAACTCGACAAGACCAAGCAAGACGCCGATCTCGTCGAGAAGCTGCACATCGACGGCAAGTTTACCGAAGCCGAGAAACTCAGCGCACAAATTCTCGCGACGCGCATCAAACTCCTTGGCGAGGAACATCTCGACACGGCGAGCGCGTACAACCTGCACGGCCTCAGCCACGATTGGCTCGGCAATCTCAAGCAGGCGGAGTTGATGTTCAGCACTGCGATCCAAATCAGCGAACGCGTCAAACCGGGCGACGACGAAAATCGCGCCGAGATGTATCGCAACCTGGCCGGCAGCTACATGAACCAGGGCGATCATAAAAAGTCCAAGGAGCTGCACCTCAAAGCGCTCGCCATGATCCAGCGCGTCGTCGGCGCGGAGCACAAGAAAACGGCGCTCGGCCACATGCATTACGGCGTGCTGCTCCGCAACGAAGGAAGCTTTGCCGAAGCGATGAAGGAGAACGACATCGCGCTCAAACTGTTCGAAAAGCTCCTCGGCCGCGAAGATGTCGAAACGATGAACGCCCTCTTTTGCCGGGCGATCATCGTCGATTATCAAGGAGATGTCGCCGGCAGCATGAAGCTCTATGACGAAGTCCATCAACTGCGCAAGAAGGTTCTCGGCGCGGATCATGCCGAAACGCTGACGGTCCTCTCGTCCGTCGCCGAGAAACATCAAGTCCTGCGAAACTATCCCGCAGCGCGGCGCTTGTACGAAGAAGTGCTCCAAGGGCATCTCCAGAAACTCGGACCCGATCATTATCTCGTCGCCGATGATCAGTTGTCATTGGGGGTCGTCCTCGAATCGCAAGGAGACTACGATGCGGCGAAGCTGAAGTACGAGGAATCGCTGCGGATCCGCAAAAAATCGCTTGGCGATGATCACATGTCCGTGAGCTTTTCGCTGCATGCACTGGGCAGTCTGCTGCTCGATCAGGAAGAATACGAGCAAGCCGAAGAGTCGTTCCGCGAGGCGCTGAAAATCCAAGAAAAAATTTATGGGCCGGGTCATCTGAATACCGCCGAGACGTTGAGTTCGCTCGGCGATTTGTTCGTGGCCAAACGGCAATACGCCATTGCCCGGCCGTTTTATGAACAGGTGCTGAACATTCGCCTGAAATACGTCGGCGAAAAGCATCTGGATACGGCCTTTGCGTATCGTTCGCTCGGGGATTTGTTTCGCATCCGCGGCAACTACACCGGCGCGCGGCCGTACTTGCAAAAGACGCTCGAGATTCGCCGCGCGTTGCTCGGCGAGAAGAATCTCGACGTGGCGTATTCCTTGGACGATCTCGCGATCTTGGAAGGCAACCTGGGCAACTTTACCGTCGCCTCGGGGCACTTGGATACTGCTTTGCGTAGTATCCTCAACCATGCCGCCAGCGTGCTGCCGTCGCTTTCCGACCGCGAGCAACTTGCCTTTCTGAACTATTCCTTCTCGGGTGTTTTTAGCCGCGGCATGACGCTCGGACTGATGCGGCCCGAGAACACCAACATCTCGGCGCTCTCCGCCGAATGGAGCTTAAACGGCAAAGGGACAACGCATAACGCTCTGGCCGAGCGGATTCTTTTGCTGCGCGATTTGGAATCGGAGAAGCCGGGTGATGTGGCGAGCAAACTTATCGAGACACGGCGGCGGCTCGCGACGCTGACTCTCAGCCTGCCCGAACAGGAAAAGGAAGAAGCCCTCACCGCGCAGATCAAGGAGCTTACCGCGCAAGAAGAAGAACTCAGCCGCAAGATCAGCCAAACCTCGAAGACACCCAACGCCGGCCGGAGTTGGATCGAATTGAACACGCTCCGCGCCTCGATTCCGCCGGGGAGCGCGCTGATCGATATCACGCGATTGGATGTTTGGAATTTCCAAGCCAAAGGAAAAGAAGAAACCTGGCTCTCGCCGCGGTATGTCGCGTGGATCGTTCCGCCGCCGGGGAAAGACCCGATTCAAATTGTCGACCTCGGGTTGTGCGAGGAAATCGATGAAGCGATCACGCAAGTCAGCGACACGATGCTCGCGGCTACGAACCAGGACGGCATCTTGCGTACCGAAGGCGAAGCCGTGGCCGTCAAACAATTTGACACCGATTTCAGCGCGGTGAGCGACATGATCTTGCCGTCCATCGAGCCGCGCTTGCCGGCGGGGACCAAGAACCTGATCCTCAGTCCCGACGGCATGCTCTGGCTGCTGCCCTGGGCGGCGCTGCCGCTGGATGGGGACAAGTACCTGCTCGAAAAATACTCGCTCCGCTTCATCACCAGCAGCCGCGATCTGCTGCCCAAGCCGGCGCTCGCCAAGAACCTGACGGTATCCGCGCCGCTGATTTTCGCCGATCCCGATTTCGATCTCACGGCCGCTGGGACATCGGCGGCGATCAAGAAAATCTACCCGGACGTGGCGGAGGACAACGCGCTGCGCGGGATCACCTCGCAATCCGCGCTCCCCAGCGTCAGCCGCTTGCCCAACACCGAAATCGAAGCCGAAGCGATCAAGGCCAATGTCGAAAAGATCGCGCGGGCCGCGCCGCAGCTTTACCTCGATCGCTTCGCCCTCGAAGCCGTCGTCAAACGCATCGCCCGGCCCAAGATACTCGTCCTTAGCACGCATGGGTTCTTCCTGCCGGACCAGGTTGCCGAACCCGCTGAAGACAGTACTGCTGAGGAAAGTGCCACCGAAGAAAAAGCGGAGCCCAAAAAAACTGAAACCAAATCGGCCTACGTCCTCGATAGCAGCCGCGTCGAAAATCCGTTGCTCCGTTGCGGGCTTCTCCTCGCCGGTTGCAACACGCGGCAAAGCGCGACGGGCGAAGACGGCATTCTGACGGGCATGGAAATTGTCGGACTCGATCTGCGCGGGACCGACCTGGTGGTCTTGAGCGCGTGCGAGACGGGTCTCGGCAAGGTCAACAACGGCGAAGGCGTCGCCGGACTGCGGCAGGCGTTTCAACTCGCCGGCGCGAACTCGGTGATCTCAACGCTCTGGCAGGTCCCCGACCGCGACACGGCGATCCTGATGAACGACTTTTTCGCGAACCTCGCCGCCGGCCAATCAAAACCGGACGCTCTCCGCAACGCGCAACTCAAACGCATCCAAACCCGCCGCGAACGCTTCGGCGCGGCTCACCCGTTGTATTGGGCCGCGTGGACACTGACGGGGAATTAAGTAGCTCGAAGCCATACTTCGAGCGTGACGGAGTGAAAAAAGGTTCCAGACAACTTTGCTTTACCACCTTTGCTTTACCCAATGCACATCCAACAAATCGGTGCTTCCTGGCCCTAACCATTTGCTAATATTGTCATGAAAATATCCGAAAAAACTATTTGCAAAGTACGCGATTTGTACTTATGATCGCAACTAAAATTTATCTGTCTCGCGAATATACTTTTTCGCGGCGGCCATAACCTCCAGGCTGAGTCAGCACTGGGTCTATTAATGCCGGGAATTTGATAATTGAACGTTGGTGGTCGCATGTCGGCCGAATGTGTTGAGACATTGCGAACACGACTCTCCATGGCCAGACCCCTACAGACGGATCTCCATTCAGACTGAGCTCAAACTTTTTTGCTAAGAGCCCCTGCTACTCTCCGGGAATCAACAATGCCACGACACCAAGCTTCACAGTCATGCAGCCGCCGCCAAGCGTTGATCTCATTCTTGTCCGACCTCTTTCAGCCCAGTCCGATGGCGCGGCCGCAAAGACGGCCGGGACGACGATCGTACGGTAGGCTGCGCTTCGAGGCATTGGAAGACCGACGGCTGCTGGCCATCGATTTGGATGACTGGATGGCGGACCTGCCCGACTCGGTACGGCTGACCGACGTGTCGATTCCGGGGACGCACGACACGCTGACATATGCCTATCCTATTGCGCACAATGCAGTAGATACTCAGGATCAAAATCTTCTTCAGCAACTTGAATCCGGGATTCGATATTTTGATATCCGTTTGGGGAAAGTCAACGTCGGATTCGGACTAGTTCGTTTTCACGGCTATCATGGCGGCACCTACCTGAGTGTAAACTTCGATCGTGTACTCAAGGACGCCGCAACCTTCCTGGCAGCCCATCCGCAGGAAACCATTCTGATGCGGATCAACACCAAGGAGGCGCCTGGGATCGGAACCGGTTTGCCGTCGGATATCAGTCTGTTGAATTCGTATCTCGATGGCTCTCATGCCGATATGAATGGCTTGGATACGCGGTCGCTGCTTTATCGCAAACCTCACACACCAACCCAACTCAACCTTGTCACCGGTGGCGTGACCGTGGCCGAATCGACGATGCCTACGCTCGGTGACGTGCGGGGAAAAATGGTTTGGTTCATGGACAAATGGGGGGATGCGGACCCGACGCTCGATCAGTTCACTGCCATCACCACCCCTGTGGACAACGGCACGTACGATAGTGGAATAGAAGTCTTCTCTCAAATGTTGGGCTACATCAGTGAAGCTCAGTTGCATTCGGGCGCCGGCTATACGCGCTTTGGCGCAACGGGCCAATCGTTTCCATCCAAAACACCATATTTTGTCTCCGTCGGCGACAGTAACAACCCCGGTGTCAATAAACTCGCGCGCGACTTTTTTGAAAACAATCTGGGGTTGCGTAGTACCGGCATCATTACGTTTGACTTCCCTGAATCGCATCCCGATCTGGTTTCCCATGTCATCGAACAGAACCAATTCGGTTTAACTCAATTGTTCGTCAACGTGGCTGGTCCGGCGATCCCCAACTCGCCCCTCGTCGATGACGCCAATTTCAAGTCGTGGACAGCTGATGCCAAGGTCGCGAATCGTCGCACGGTCGGTAGCAACACCAATACGACAGGCTCTACGATCTTCGTGCCTCCCTCGGTCGAGGCGCCCTTGGCGATCTTTCAAACCCACCGTTCGGATCCCCCGGGCGGCAACGACATGCAATGGGATTTCCCGGTGGTGCCAGGGGAGTATCAGGTCAAGTTGTACTTTGCCGAGAGCAACCTCAATACCGTGGGTGCGCGCGTCTTTGATGTGTCGATCGAGAATCAGATTGTGCTCGATAACTTCGACGTGTTTGCCGAAGTGGGCCTGAACACGGCCTTGCAAAAGACGTTTATCGTGACCGTCGATGATCGACTGAATATCGATTTCTCGGCCGTCGTGAACCAGCCGATGCTCCACGGGATTGAGTTCCGCAAAGTGTTGCCAGCGGAATATCGTGTCAATGCTGGCGGTCCCGAAATCACCACTGCCAATGGCGTCTGGCTGGCCGACAAGGAACTGTCGTCCTATTCCAACAATCGCCATAAAATCTTTGAAGGGTTCACTAGCCTGAATGGACTGACCGACAGGAACGTGGCCGTTCCCGCGGACCACGGATCGCGCCAGGCGCAGACCCCAAACATCACCTTGGCGTGGAACTCATCAGCCGGTCCAGGCAAGTGGGAGCAATACGACAATTGGCCCAATGATCCCGGTGGCGGCGTCTATCAGATGGAAAGTGGCGCGGTGACGTACACGATCGACTTCATCCCTGATCCTGGCTGGAGCGTCGATCTGGATTCGTTTGATTTTAACAACGATAACGGAGGTACCTATTCCGTCGGCTATCGGGTGACAGGGCCGATCAGCGGGACATTGACCTCGATTCAAAGGCCGATCAACGGCAGTGACACGGTCCATTCGAACATCTTGCCGATCGACACCATCGGTGCCCCCGGTGAAACGCTTACGCTCACGATCTTCAACGCTTTTGGCGGCAATGGCGGCAATGCGGATGAATTGGCTCTGGACAACTTGCGTTTCAGCCAACGACGCGCGGCCCAACCGACGCTGCCAGCCGGAACACCGGAGAAGATTTTTCAAACCGAACGCTGGGATCCGCTGGGGCAAGAAGAGATGCGGTACGATTTCCCCGTCGTGCCGGGACCATACCTCGTCAATCTCTATTTCGCCGACAACTTCATCACCACCCCGGGCGGTCGTTTGTTTGATGTCGCGATCGAAGGCGCCACGGTCCTCAACGACTTCGACATCGTCGCCACGGCCAGCGCGCGACAAGGCGTCATGCGC
>JBGSSS010000154.1:0-35230 GCA_041736895.1 Pirellulales bacterium | reverse complement strand
TCGAGCGGAAGCAACACCGAGCCGGGGGCGAACTGATTGCTGACGCCGAGCAGTTTGCCGCCCTTGATCCGCAGCGTGGCTTGCTTGTTTTCGTACTTCGACACGCGAGCCAGCGGCGCGAAGCCGGCTTTCAACAGCGCGGCGATTTGTACGGGAATCTCGGCCGGCGTGGCAGCGAGCAGACGCAGCGGTTCGCCAGCGCGGCGGCTGGCGGTGTCGCGATAGGTTACCTGCACGCGCGTTTCTGCGCCGAGGCGTTGCAGGTCGATTTCGACGATTTTATCCACGGCCGATGTCGCCGCGGGAGGTTCTTCGCTGGCAGAGTCCTGATCGGCCGTTGCCGCCGGCGGTTTCGCTGCGGCGGGCGCAGCTCCGACCGACCATTGCGTCTGCCAACTGCCGCGCCATTCGCGTTCCACGAGCGGCTGCAGCGCCGCGAGCGCGGCTTCCAATTCGGCCGGGGGAAACGATTGATCGCTTGAACCGACGAACAGTTGGATCCGATATGGCGTGTATTCCCAACTGGGCAGAGAGCTGGCGGCAGCCTCTTCTTGTGCGCATGTCGTCGCGCTGGCAAGGCAACAGAGTGCAAGGCCCAGCAGGAAGCGAATTGTCAACGGTACGATTCTCATCACGTTAAATCTCAGCGAGGAACGACCCGCCATTGGTCTAAGTTCTGAAACAGATCGACCGGCCGCGGCCCGATGCGCTCGAGGTTCTTGCGGTGGGCCAAGTATTCAGTGACGTGCAGCATCGGCAGCAAGCGGCGATCGGCCAAGAGCGCCTCTTCGAGCTCCGCGATGGCGGCCAGGAGTTCTTCGGCTTTCGTAGCCGCTGCCAGCTTGGCCCAAGCCGCTTTGCCCGCGGCGTTGAGCAGGCCGCGAAACTCTGGTTGCTCCAAGAGCATTTGATAGGCGACCACCGGATCGCGCGGATGCCAGATCATGTAGAGGATGTCCGCCTCGCGCGCGGCATCGCCCGCGGGCAAGTAGGGGTGTTTGTCCGCCGCGAGATCGAGCGTGATCCCGGCGGCGGCCAGTTGCACACGGAGCGCCTTGGCGACGTCGATTGCCGTCTCATCGGCCGGCACAAGCAACCGGAGCTTCGTCGTTTTGGGCTCTTGTCCGCTGCCGTCAAGCGCCGCTTGCCAGAGCAGCTTCGCCAGATCGACATCGGCCGCGCCGAGGGCCGGATAGGTCAGCGTCGTTGCTTTGCGGGCTGGTTCGGGAAGCTCGGGCCAGATCGTGCGCGGCACCGAGATGCCCGGGACATTTGCCCCGCGGGTAAGCTGAGCCTGCAAGGCGGGACGATCGATGGCGGCGAAAATCGCCGTGCGTGCCGAATTGGTTTGCAGCGCCGTGCTGTGGGGATTGAGGATTAGCAAATGAATCGCTGGCACCGCATAAGGCTCCACGGCCAGGTCGCGATTGCTGCGCAGCGCCGGCACATGCCACGGCGCGATTCGATCCATCACCGCGAGCGAACCGTCTTCCAAACGTTTGCGCGCGGTCTCGAAATCGGCAATCGGCTGCAACTCCAATTGCACGGGCTTCGCCGGCGCTTTTGCCGCCGAATAAATTGCCGTTGGATTCGCGGTCCAAAGTGCGCCAGAGGAGATCATCGGCTGCCACGGCGCGGGCCATGTGATTCTGCCGGGCGGCGCAGGCGGAACGCGCGCGAGCGAGCAATAACCATCGACCGTCGCGGGAATCACGTCACGCGGAACGACGATGCCAGCTTTGTCCCCCTGCGCCATAAACCCAAGCGGCTGCGGCCAAAGCTGATGAACCGATTGCAGCCCTTCCATGACCTGTCGTTGTTTGACCAACTCCGCCGAAATGTTCGCGGTGAACGGCAAGAAGACTTGATCTTGTTTTGCAGGTTCCAATTCCCCCAGCCAGAGTTTTTTATAGGCAGGCATGCCATTGCTCCAACCGACAAGCTCCAGCGGCGCGCGGCTGAAGAGCCGCATGTCGCGCTCGGCGCGCCATTCGATCGCGCCCGCTTGCGGCTGCCATGACGGCGCAAGCCCATGCAGCAAACCGACCGCGAGTTTCGGCGCTTCGCGGCTGATCAGTTGACGGACCTCGTCGAGACCGGGAATCTCCGGCCAAAGAATTTCAACTTGCTGCAGAAGTTTTTCCGCCTCGTCCGCGCGATTGGCTTGCGCCGCGGCACTAGCCGCGTCGAGCAGCGCCTTGGCTTGCTGCTGTTGCTTTTGCCGCAGCGCGGTGAGGACTTGCGATTTGACTTGCGGGAATCTCTTGAAGAGCTCCGTCAGCCAACGCGCGGATTGCGCCGTTTGTTCGGCGGTTGGCGGATTGTCGAGTGTGCCGAGATATTCTTCGAGCACCGCTGCCCCGAGTTCCGCCGCCTTGGCGCTCGAGGTGTTGAATTCGTGCCAGACAAAAACCCGAGCGAGCGCTTGGTCGAATTGCTTTTGCGCGAGCGCCAGCTCGATCACTTTTTGCAAATAGTTTTCATACGAGGCTTCCACGCCGGGATATTTGCGGTACTTGGACAACAACAATTGATAATAGGGAAAGGCGTCTTCATAGCGCTGTTGGAGAACACGCTGATTGACCTCGGCAAGCAGCAAGTCCTCGAAGAGCTGAATCTTCTTGATGTGCTTCCAGGCCAGGCGGAATTGCACATCGGGCTTGATCGTCAGCCGGACGATGATTTCGGCTTTCGGATCTTCGTTGGCGGGGATAACACGGTCTTTGAAGTCGAGCGGAAAGACCTGGATGACCGCATTTTTGCCTTCTTCGGTGAGCGAGATGACATCATATGGCGCTTGCTCGTAAAGCGGCCCGGTATCTTGCGCAAGAGTTGTCGCAGTCAGCCCCAGGAAGCAGCTGAGCAAAGTAAGCGATACGCGGAAGAAGTTGAAACGTGTATTCTTCAAAGGTGATCAACGAAAGTTGAAAGAGGGATTCATAAACCCGCTTGCTTGGCCGCCATTTGCCATTCCGGGTTCTCGGCCAGTTCAGGGTACTGCGTCAGCGATTCCAATAGTTTTGTCTTGAGGGCGGCGTCGTCCGACCCGCTCAGGCTCGGCTGCAATTGCTTGACGTATTCGGCGCGGCTGGCATCGCGCAGCAATTGCGCGATGGTTTCTTGATACTCGTCCCACGTTCGCCAGGGCCGCGCTTCATAAGTGATCACACGCGGATCGTTCCCCAGCATCCAAAGCCGCCGTGCCAACTCCGCAAGCTCCGCACGGCCTGCGGTGTTTTTAGCATCGATACTCGCGGCACTGTTGAGCAACGTGCGAATCATCTCGGGAATTTGCTTCGCTAGTTGCGGCTGCACGAGGGTGATCCCCGGTTCGGCCACGATCGGTTCGACCAAGTCGGCGAGCGCTTTGCTGTTCTCGCGCAGATTGCCGGAGCGTTTTTCGAGTTCCTTGAGCTTGATTTGAGCAAGCAGAACTTGGGCTTGGCCGGTTTGGGAGTGCAAGGGAAAGTCCGTAAGAAAACCGTTGAGCGCTGTTTCGGCTTCAGCGGGCGATTGTTTGATAGATTCCTGCACCTTGGCCCAGGCTCCGTCACCGTTGTCGCGTGTGGCGGCGATGCCGGCGACGGCAGCGAGAAACAAAATTGAACCGGCGATCGCGCCGTAAAGCTTCCACGGTTTGGCCGACGACGCTTTCCGGGCCTTGGCCGATTGCAGTGTCGGGGCCGCGGCCGCACTGGCGAGCGGATCGATTCCCGACAACGGATCGTTGGCATCCAGCGCGCCGCCATTCAAATCCGCGCCGAACGCGCCGCTGCCAAAAAAATCATCCATCCCGCCGCCAAAGAGCGGGTCGTCGGTCGCCGCAGCCGGTTGCGCGGCGGGCTTCTCGCGGATGGGTTTCGGCGGGGGTTTGTTTACGGCCGGAGCCGCGGCGGGTTTCGCTGCTGATTTCGCCGCTGTTTTTTCAGCCGCTGCGGGCTTCGAATCCTCCAGCGGCGCAAGTCCGAACTCCTCCGCGAGCGAGGCCGTGGGTTGCGCAGCGGGCTTCGCTGGCGCGGCGGGCTTTGCTGCGGGCACAGCAGCAGCGGAAGCTTTGACCGCATCGAGTAGCGACTGGGCTTGATGCGCCGTCAACAATTGTTTGTCGAGCAGCGTCTTGGCGACGGCCATTGCGGGAATCGGTTTGGCCGAGGCGGCGATTTGCTTACGAAGCTGCTCGATAGTTCCCGCCGGAACAACCTGCCGCTCAGCTAGCAATTCGACAAACGCGTTGGCACTCATGAGTTCAAAGGAAGAGAATATTTTCCAAGTTTACTTTTTTCAGTGTTAATTCTTCGGTTTTTATTTTTCCGCCGGCTCATCCGGCGAAGCTGGTTCATCCATGCCAGGACGCGTCGCCGCTTTGTCCTTGAGTTTGGTCTTCCCCGATGGGGCGTCAGCGGCCGCTTCGCGCACGGTGCCGTCTTGATACTCTTGGCGGATCACGGTCAAGGTAAAGCTGCTCGCCGTCGGCTTGGCGGTGAAGACCGTCTTGCGCACATCGCTGAGCGGACGGCCGCCGGCAAAATCTAATTCGCGGGCAACCATTTCTTGGGTCAGGGCGTCGGGATAAAAATGCGCGGCAAGTTTTTTGGCTGTTGGCAGTTTCGCCGTCTCAAAAATTTTAGCGTCCGCCCCCTTGAGCGCGCCGACGCGCCAAAACATGTAATAGCGTTTTTCGTCCGCCAGTTGCCCGGTGCGCGTTTTGGGAGTGGCGTTGGTCAGGTCCGAGACATACATGATCTCGCCGCTTTGGTCGATCAAACCTGGTTCGATGCCCAGGGCATCGAGTTCGCGGGTGTAGCTTTCGATCGTGTGACCGGTGCGATATTCAACTTCCCAGCGTTCATCGCGCCACGGATCGACCTGCGAGATTTTCTTGACGGGTGTTAAAGCGACATCGGCCGTTTTGAGCCAGTTGATCGAATTCTTCCAGCCGCCGTTGACGGCTGTTTGATCTTCGTTCCATTCGTATTCGCGCTCGGGTCCGAGATCGCTGGCAAGAGGGGGCCGCGAATCATTGCGCGGACGCTGGCCGATGCCAGTGCTGGGGCGAAGCAGAAACCACAAACCTACGGCAGCCGCGATCAGCCCTAATCCCCAAGCGCCATAGATGATCGCCGGCGAGCGCGGCCGCTTGGCCTTCGGAGCCGCGGCAACAGTACCCGGCGTCGGTTCCGCGGGGGCGGGAGACGGAGCGGTTTCTGTCAGCGGATCAAGCGCGGCACTCATCGGACAATCTGCAAAACGTGAGTTCAAACATTATTTAACGGCGGAGGTCGGCGTGAGCATCGCCGCGGGCAAACGCGGCGGCGCGAGCCGTTCGTACCAGGTGGTCCAATCTTCGATCAGCTTTGCCCGCTCGGCCGCCGAGTTGAGCACGTCGGGACTAAGCGGGGACAATCGTTTGGTGAGGCGTTGCAGATTTTCGTACGCTTCGCGGCGGACATGCAGGTTTTCGTCCTCGATCGCCGCGATCAAGACTGGCGTATGTTTGAGCTCATCCATTTGGCCGATGATGCGCAAGATCAGAATGCGGCTCGGTGTCGGAACGGTTTCGTAAAGATTCAACAATTCCTCTTGGGCCGAATGCCCGCCGTTGACCTTGGCAGCCTTGAGCAGCCTCGCAAATTCGGTCACGCTTTCGACCGCGCGGAGAAACTGGGGATGATCGGGATTGCGAATGATTGCCAGCGCCGTGACCGCGTCGGTGTCCGTGAGTGGATTCACTAGCCGGTTCTCACGCAGCTTGGCCCCGACGAGATTGTCCGGCAGGCGTTGCCCGCCGTTCATCCGCCCCGCGCCAAACGCGATGGCCCGCTCGATGCTCTTCTTCATCGACCGCATCAGGAACAAACTGGCAAAGGCCGTATCCGGCACGGCCATCTCGGGCTTGCTGGCCCACGAACCATCTTCGGCCTGGTGTTGTTTCAGGTAGCTCACCCCTTTGTTGTACCAAGCGGGGTCTTTGGAAAAGCTGCCATTGGCGTATTCGCGAAAACTTTCATAGCGCTCCAGGGCATACATGTAATAGTATGTCCAGCTTTTGGGATAAGCTTCGTTGTGCCCCGAGAACCAAGTATGCCCATCGGTTTGGCGTTTCTTCAGTTCCTTGGGATCGATATTCCCGCCCTCGTTTTTCGCCGGCGCGAGTTCATTCTTGATGGGAATCAAAACCGGAGGAATATTCGGGTCGTCGTTTTTCGGCGGGGGCGCGATGAAGCCGAGCAAGTCCGCCGCGGCGTAAGTGCTGCCCAAGGCTGCTGTTGTTAAGCAAAGTGTGGTGCGGTCCTGTTTCACTCGGGCACTGCCGGAGTTCTCGGGCAGTTTTCCTTGGTATCCCCAGCCGCCTGAGGGATCTTGCGTGCGAATGAGCCAGTCGGTCATCCCCTCGACGCTTTCGCGCGGGACGACAAAGCCGGCCTTGACCGCTTCCCAGGAACTCAGCGCGCCGTATTGGGTCATGCTGGTGTCGCCGGTTTCCTTGCCGGCATAGCCCCAGCCGCCATGCGGCTTTTGCACATGGTCGAGGGCATCCAATAGTTTCTGAATCTCGGCTTGGTATTTCGAGGGATCGAGATTGCACAGAAAGATGATCGCGATCCCCAGATCGTAGATCGGAGTATTGATCTGATCGGCGTTGGGCGCGGCTGCTTGTTTGCAAGCTTCGACGGCGATTTGGATCTGCGGATGTTCTTCGCCGTGGCCATGCTTGATAAAGACCAACCCTATGAGACATTTCCCGCCGAGGCGCGCGTGGCTGGCCGTTTCGAGATACTTGAGCGACTTCTCAAGCATCTTCTTAACTTCGGGGCTTTCGGGATTGAGAGCCCGGCTGCGCGAAGCAGTGCCGAAGACCAGCAGCACCGCAATAATCATGAGCGCTGCAATGCGCCAGGGAATGCAAGTCTTCATGCGAACATCCTCCAGAGAGGCACTCATCGTGGGAACCTACGTTGTCGCGGACATCATGCGCCGAGAACAATTGGGGAAGCATGAATCGATCCGCAAGCCGTGCGATTATTCGCCGGGACGCCTTGCCCCCGGCAAGTTGCGGTTCCATTCAGCTAAAGACAAGTCCCTTGGAGCGTATCTGGAATGTCTCAAGAAGTCAAGAAAAAGCTCGGATTACATGAGCATTTCGTGGGGATCGAAAGCCGAGCGACGCATTTATTGAAGAGCTTATCCCATTAGCAGCCCGCGGCGTAAGCATGGGAGTGAAAACACTAATAACTCCCACGCTGACGCGTCGGGCTAATAAAACGCAGCCGTCTTGGATCGTCCCTAACCCTTCTGCTCGCAGGTCTTTCCCGATTCGCGGCCGAAACAGACCAGGCACATATCGTCGCTCTGAGGCGTCCCGCCGACGAATTGCTGCACATCGCTCAGGATGCTGCGGCCGATCTCCGTGACCCCTTCGGTTTTCATCCCAATCCGTTCTTGCAACCGTTCGATACTGTAAAGATCGTTTTTGGAATTGTTCGCTTCGCTGAACCCGTCGGTGTAGAGTGCGACAAAATCGCCGGCTTGCAGAGGATGGCTGACCATCGTGTAGCTGTAATCGTCCGAGACGCCAAGCGGCAGCCCGGCTTCATCGGGTGCCAACGTGATGACACTGCCGTCGATTTTGCGTAGAAACGGCGGCATGTGCCCGGCGTTGACGATATTGATTTCGTGGCGGCGCGGATCGAGGACGCACATCACAAAGGTGACAAAGCGATCTTCCCAACCATTGCGGCAGAAAGCGGCATTGATTTGATTCACTGCCAAATCCAGTTCCGGCTCGCTCGCCAAACAATAACGGACATCGGCCGAGAGCTTGGCCATGACCAACGCCGCCGAGACTCCCTTGCCCGAGACATCGGCCAGACAGATGCCGAGCTTGCCGCCGGGGAGCGGGATGTAATCGTAAAAATCGCCGCCGACCTGGTTCGCCGGTTCGTAAAAGTCGAAGAAGTGATAATGTTCGACGAGCGGCGGAGCCTTGGGCAGCAAGCCCTGTTGAACCTTGTGCGCCAGTTGCAGATCGCGCTCGATTTTGTGCTGCTGGATCAAGTTTTCATGCAGCGCGATGTTCTCCATGACAAACGCCGCTTGGGTTGCGACGCCGGCCAGGACCTCGAGATCGTCGCTTTGAAATCTCGCGCGCTGATCCATGCTGTCGATTTGAATCAGCCCCAGCGCTTCGCCCTCGCTATTGACCAACGGCGCGCACATCAGCGAGCGAATCCGAAAATCGGCGATGCTTTGGCTCATCTCGAAGCGCGAATCGGTCGAAGCATCGGCCGAAAGGATCGCCTGCTTGCTGTTGAGCACTTCGTTGACGATCGTCCGACTGAGGCGAATCGTCTCGTCGTCATCGCCCCGGCGCGTTTTGACCGCCATCGGGACGATCTTGCCGTCTTTGGTCTTCAACGCGACTAGCCCGCGGTCGGCTTGCATGAAGATTTTGAACAGACTTTCCAATAGCTTCGGCAAGACCGTTTCATTGGAAAAAGTTTTGCCAAGGCTCTGAGTAATTTCAATCAACGCGCGAAGCTTCACTTCGGGGTTCGCCGCAAGCCGGAGCGTGCCATCGAACCCGGAACGCAAATCAAGTTTCGAGAGCACGCCGTTGACGGACTCGTCGGCGGTGGAGCCTTCGGCCGTCTCGTCTTCGTCCATGACGACGCCAAAGCCAAAATCGCTCAGCGTGCGCCCCGCGGAGAAGGTCTGCTTGACGTCCGGCGGCGCCGCACGGTGGATGCCAAATTCAAAGTCGCAGATCTTGATCTTATCGTTGGGCTTCAACGCCGTGCGGCCGGCGATCTGTTGATCGTTGACGAACGTGCCATTGCGGCTTTTCAGATCCTCGATCCAATAGCCTTTGGCATCACGAGTAATCTGCGCATGTTGGCGGCTGACCGCGCCGACATCGATCACGATCTGGCAATCGGGATGGCGGCCGAGGATCGATTTCTCGCCGTTCAATGGATAGCGCGTCCCGGCTTGCTCGCCGCTCAACAGCTCCAGGTAGACGGTCGCCTTGCTCGCCAGGGGTTCCGCAATTGGCATCCGTGAAACTCCATCAATAAAACGGTCGCAGCGCTGACTAGGCAGAAAATCCTTGTGAAAAGAGGCCCGCGATGTCTCTGATTGTAGAGCCTGCTTCGGCCCGCGGTCAACTTCCTTCAGCGAAACCAAAGCCACGGGGTTAATCCCCGTGGAATTACGTCGACCGCCGCCCCCCTTTGTTTACCGCGGGAGCCGTCAGCGGATCATCGGGCCAGGAATGCTTCGGGTAGCGGCGGCGGAGTTCCTTCTTCACTTCGGGATAAGTTGTTCGCCAAAAACTGGCTATGTCGCTCGTGACTTGCTGTGGACGATAGTTTGGACCTAGCAGATGTAATAGTACCGGAACCCTTCCGCGCGCGATGCGTGGCGTTTCGCGCAGCCCAAAGAGTTCCTGCACGCGCACGGCAAGTACAGGCGGCTTGCCCGGCTCGTAGTCGAGCTTGATCTGGCTGCCGCTGGGCACGGTCAATCGCTCGGGGGCTTCGCGTTCGAGCAGTTGGCGCTGTTCGTGGGTCAATTGCATCCGCACCAACTCGCTCCACGGTAGCTTGCGTAACTCGTCTAGCGAGTTGAGACCCTCGGCATGCGTTTCGAGGAGCGATCGCCAAAAATGTTCGTCCAACTTGGGCAGTTCCAACTCCGGCAGCCAATCGACAAGTGATTGCCAGCGGATCATGATCTGCTGCGCCGGCGAATCAGCGGACATGATTTGCTCCCACCGCGCGAGAGCCGCAACGGTGAGAATCTTGGCCGCTTCGCCGCGCTGTGCTTCCGGAATATTGGTTGGCGCAGAAGCGAGAACCAAATCAAGGTACTTCGTTTGCCGCTCGGCGATGACGCGCTGTCGCTCGGCATCGTAATTGAGAACGGTCTCGGCTCGGATCAGTTCGGGATCAAGCCACGCCGCGTCGATCGCCGACGCCTGCCTCACGACGGCTTCGCTCCCGGCGGTTTCTTGGATATCGACGCAGACAAAAAACTCGGCATCGCGCACGGCGCTCTCGCGAGCGAGTCTCACTCCTCGTCCGCCGACCATTACGGCGCGGGGACTCGCCGGTTCGCGGCGGCGCGCGACACGATCAGGAAACCCGGCAAGAATACATTGCAATAAGGCCGTGTCGTGATCTGCAACCTCGTCAGCGTTGGATTGCGCGAGTGAACGGACCAGTTGTTGCTGGGCCCGCAGGATTGAACGCGCCGCGCCGCGATCAACGTCGCCGAGCCACGAAATGCCCCGATCGGATTGCGCGAAACCCTGCAAGGCATGAACCCGATCGAGCAGATCCGAATCCGAATGGTGCTCGGCTTCGCGACCGCCAGTTCGCACGGTAAACGGGTCTCGCTCGGCCAACATCGCGGCGATTAATGCAGCGTCTTCTGTTACACCGAGTTGCACGCCTTCGATCACCAATCTCGCGAGCCGCGGCTGCAAGGGCAGCCGCGCCATCGCCGTGCCGAGTTCCGTGATCTGACCATCGCCGTCGATTGCGCCGAGTAGCCGCAGTTGCTCCTGCGCCAGCCGGAGCGTCTCGGCTGACGGCCGCTCGAACCACGGAAACGCCGCGGGATCGGCTTCGCCCCAGGCCGCGAGTTCCAACACCGCGCCGCTCAATTCCACACGTTGAATCTCCGACGCCGTTTGCGGCGCGAGGCCGCGTTCCTCGCCGATCGTCCAAAGCCGGCGGCAAATCCCCGGCGCGGTTCGCCCTGCGCGGCCCGTCCGTTGGGTCGCGGAGGCCAGTGAGATTCGTTCCAGCGAGAGCCGATTCAGCCCGCTCGACGGTTCGACACGCATCACCCGCGCGAGGCCGCTATCGATCACGCCGGTGACGCCCGGCACCGTGAGCGAGGTTTCCGCGACGTTGGTGCTGAGGATGATGCGGCGCTTGGAACTCGGATGCAGGACGCGCTGTTGTTCGGTGAGCGGCATATCGCCGTACAGTTGCCGGACTTCGGCGTCGTTGCCGCTCAGCGTGTCGCCTAGTGCATTAGCCGCGGCGCGAATCTCGCCGATGCCCGGCAGGAAAACCAGCAAATCGCCCGTCGTTTGGTCGAGCATCTCACGAACCGCGCGGCAGAGACGCGGCGCGAGTGGTCCTTGATCGGAGCGCGGATCATGAATCACCTCGACCGGATACATCCGGCCGGGGCTGTTAATGATCGGCGAGTTTCCCAAGAACGCCGCGACCGTTTCCGCGGCGAGCGTTGCCGACATGACTAGCTGCTTCAACTCGGGTCGAATCTCGGACTGCAATCTGCGGCAGAGCGCCAGGGCCAAATCGCTGTTCAAATTCCGCTCGTGGAACTCGTCGAAGATGACCGTCGCAACACCTTCGAGCCACGGATCGTTTTGCAACTGTCGCAGGAACATCCCATCGGTCATCACGACCAGCGGCGTATCGCGGCCGGCGCGTTTTTCAAAGCGCACATGGTAGCCGACCTGTTGCCCGAGTTGCCAGCCTTGTTCTTCGGCGATGCGGGCCGCGACATTGACGGCGGCCAAACGGCGCGGTTGAAGCAGTAAGACTTTTCCCAGGGGGCGAACCCCTTGGCTTTGTGTTGAGATCACTGCCGGCGCGACGCGCGTTGATTTACCCGCCCCCGGCGGAGCGACCAGCACTAGGTTTGGCTTCGCGCGAAGTGACGCGAGCAGCTCGGGCAGCACCTCGTCGATCGGCAGACGCTCGAGCGGCCGTCGATCGAGTGGAGCTTGGGACATGAGCCGTATTTCAATAAAGTTATGGTGCGATGACACAAGCGTTGGCGTCGCCGTCGTGCTACCCCAACGCTTGCATCATCGCCATTGTCACGAGATTAGTATTCCCGCCTCAGCAAGTTCTCGCATCAGCCGTTCGCGCTGCTCTTGGTCCGTTGTTTCCACCGTGCAGCCAATATGAACCGTGGCGAGATCCGAATCCGAGAAAGCCCGTTCGTGGAAGACCTCACGGACATTCGCGCCGGCCGCAGCGATCAACTGCGTCAACCGCGCTAGCGCTCCCGGGCGATCGGGCATAATTGCCGTGAAGCGGCACAGCCGGCCCGACAACACCAAGCCGCGTTCGATCACGCGGCCCAGACTCGTCAGATCGATGTTCCCGCCGCACAAACAGAGCACCACCTTCTCGCCATGCAGATGATCGAGCTCGCTGCGCACAGCCGCAGCCAGCGGCGTCGCGGCGGCCCCTTCGACGACGCACTTTTCCAGCTCCATCAATCGCAAAATCGCCAGCGCGATTTCATCTTCGCTCACATGCAGCAATCGATCGTGACCAGTGCGTGCCAGCGCGAACGAATTGTCTCCGACTTTGCCCACGGCCAAACCATCGGCGAGCGTCGGCAACGCGGGAACTTGCACCGGTTGACCTGCTTCGAGCGCCGCGCCGAAGCACGGCATCCGGTCATCTTCAACGGCGATGATTTCGACCTCGGGCCGCAGCGCGCGCAGCACCACGGCGATACCGGCAAGCAATCCACAACCGCCGGCGGGCACGACAATCGCGCGTAGGTCCGGAACTTGTTCCAAAATTTCCAAGGCCATCGTCCCTTGGCCAGCGATGATCCGCGGATCGTTGAACCCGTGGATGTATTCGAGCCCTTCTTGCTCGCCTAGATTCCGCGCGTAGTCCGTGGCGGCTTGAAACGATTCACCCTGCAAAATCACCCGGGCGCCGAGCGACCGGCAAGTGCTAATCTTGATCAGCGGCGCAAACTCGGGCATCACCACGGTCACGGGAATGCCCAATTGCCCCCCGTGATACGAGAGCCCGAGCGCATGATTGCCAGCCGATGCGGCGATCACGCCCTTGGCTCGCTGCGCGTCGTCGAGTTGCAGGAGCGCGTTCCGCGCGCCGCGTTCTTTGAAGCTGCCGGTCGCTTGGAGCGAATCAAGTTTGCAATAAATCCGCTTCTCCGTCAGCCGCGAAAGCCCCAGCGAAGCAGGGCAGGGCGTCCGCTCGATCCCATCGCGAATCCGCTCGCGCGCGGCGAGGACATCGTCGAGGGTGACGCACGGAGCAGTAGGATTGGACATGTCGGCTCCGCGTCAGTTTTCAATGATAATTTTACAAGAGGCAGGAGGAAGCAGAGAAGGCAAAATACGAATTGAACAGAAGAGCGCAAAGGACGCAAAGTATACATATAGTTAGACTTTGCTCAGCTTTCTCCTGTTCAAATCAGAATAAAGAATCTTTTGAACAGGAGGCAGCAGAGCGAGCATCGCAGGAATAATTCATCCTGCCTTTCTTTGCGATCTTTGCGGCATTCTGTTCAATTTGCATTTTGTGTTTTACTTGGCGCTAGCTAGCGGCGTGATCCGGCGCGGTTTGTAAAACGTCCGGACGTCGATCCAGTGCATGCCCGCGGCTTTGGCTGCCGTGATGCCGGGGTCGGTATCTTCGTAGACCAGGCAATTCTCCGGCGCGGTGTTCAAGCGCCGCGCGGCTTCGAGAAAAATATCGGGGTTCGGCTTGTGGCGTTCGACATCGTCGGCCGTGACGACATGGTCGAACAGTTCGAGGATGCCGACGTGGTTGAGGATTCGCTCGCAGATTCGCCGCACCCCGCCCGTCGCAACCGCCAGCGGCAGTTTGCCCGAGTAACGCCGCGCGATGCCGACGACGTGATCGATGGCGGTGACTTCGTGGAGGATTTCTTCGAAGCTGTTCTCTTTTTCCAGCGCAACCGCCGGCACATCGAGCGTCAACCCGCGTTCGCTGGCCAAGAGCTCAATGATCTTGTCCGTCGGCCAACCGCCGAGTGAGTAGAAGCGATCTTCGTCCAACTCGATCCCATATCGGCCGAGCGTCAATCGCCACGCGAGAAAATGCGGCGGCATCGTATCGGCCAGCGTCCCGTCGCAATCAAAGATGATCGCCTTGATCTGGCGATCCAAAATTTCCTGTTCAGTCATGTCATCCAACTGGTAAAAGCAGCTAAACACTCCGCACACTAGCCTAACTCGAAAGGGCTTGTTTCGCTATCCGAAATTGCAGCTCAGGCGACGCTACTCAACAGGAGTTCGTATGATGCGGTATGACGCAGGGACGGAATTTTGCAGCCCGACGCGTTAGCGAGGGCGACAAAAGAAATTCATATGAACAGAAGGCAGCAAAGATAGCAAAGAAATGCAATTACAGGATTCAACAGAAGCGAGCAAAGTTAATGAAGAGTGATTGCAGATGCCTTCCTTTGCTCCCTTTGCTGCCTTCTGTTCAATCTGTATTTTCTCTGCTATCTCTGCTATCTCTGCTGCCTCCTGTTCAAAATTGGCATTGGACTTTCGTGGGAATGCGGCGAGAATTTGAAGAGTAATTACTTTTGCACCAAACGAAATACCATGCCCGATCCATCTTTCGCGCTCGACCAATTCCCCGTCGTCGTTTCCTGGCCCGTTCAATGGGGCGATCAGGATCTATACGGGCATGTCAACAACACGATCTACATCCGCTGGTTCGAGACCGCGCGGATCAAGTACCTGGAGCGCATTGGGTTCGATGCGTGGCTCGTGTCGCATCGCATCGGGCCGATCTTGGCCGCGGTGAAATGCAACTTTCGGCAGCAACTGCGCTATCCCGACACGGTGAAGATCGGCTCGCGCATCACGCGCATCGGGCGGACCAGCGTGGCGATGGAGCACGCGATCTGGAGCGAGTCGAAAAACCTGCTCATCGCCGACGGCGACTCGACCGTCGTCTCGTTCCACTACGACCAACAAACGCCGACGCCCGTGCCGGCAGAAATCCGCGCGGCGATTGAGACACTTGAAGGCAAGAAATTCTGAAATGCAAATACCAAGTACGCCCACTGATTAACACAGATGGACACAGATAAATGCAGAAAGATGTCTCGCGGCTAACCGAGCAGAAATAAAACGACGATGACCATGAGCACCGGAAAGCCAAAGATAAACACCAGCCACAGTGTCGACCGCTCGGGGCCTTTCAGGTTCGGCAATTCGGATTGCGGCGGCTCGTAGGGGTTCATCTTTGGTTCAACCGCTTTTTGCGCGCGTCCCGTTTTCTTAATCGAGACGTGGATTTTCTAAGGCCTGACTCCGATGTCCAATGATTTGCTTCAATCTTCGTGGGTATATCGAAACTGACGGCAATCAAGGCAACGGGTTCCTCTTCTCTGTTATCCGTTTGTTGCACATGCAACATGCGAACGATCTACAGCGAGTGTTTTTTGGCGCTTGAGATTTTGGCCGCATATTATCGAACGAACAGTGCAGAATCGTAGAGAACTTAAGATCGCGAATTCGTCAAGAAATCAGAGGAGAGGAACCTGTCCTTTATAAATCAGACATTGTTGGCGAGGAGATTCTTGAACCACGCGACATTCTCGATCAGCCACCCGCCGCCCAAGAACGATGCCAAGTTCGCCGCGATGATCGCCAGATAATCTTGCCACGTCGCGCAACTCATTTGGGGTGACAAGCCAGCAACTTTGGCGCGGGACATCTCTTGAGACGCTTGATAAGGATTCTCGCTTAACGGCATTTTCGTCTTCTCTGAGTCTTCATGATCCAGAGCATTTGTTGAGTCAGGGACCACAGGCTCCGCTTCCGATAAATTCCTTTTGATCAGCAACGAAAATAGCAAACACTCGGCCGCCGGCGCAAATGTTTCAGCCACGGCCAAGTACGCCCACTCGCCCGTCTGAGGATCCGCAAACAGCGGCGGCACCACTAAAGGCAGAACCAGCACGACAATCGGATAAGTACAAGCCGTGAGCCAAACGCCGGCAAACAAGCGTCGCGCGAGGGAATGCCCACGCGAAAGCCCCACGAGCAAGATCGGCGCTTCGATCGCGATCGTCAGCAGATACCCGATGACGAGAAACCGCCAAAAGAATTCCGGCGGGTAGTCGTAGGAATGCATAGAGCGTTACGTTATTTCCATTTCCAGGTGCGCACGATTTCATTTAAGGCTTCTGAAGGCGCATCTTTTTTCTTTGCCCCACCCATCAAGAGAAAGGCCCGGCCTCCGTGGAAAATCACAATGCTGTCCACTGGCTGAACCTTGTCTGGGTCGGCTGTCGCGAGAACACGAAAGGCTTCTTCTCCATTCAGTTTCAGCGGTTCCTCTGCTAGTTTGCCTTGCCAGGTTTTGGCGAACGCTTCCGCTGTTTCGCGAGCTGTTTTAGTAGTTGTTAAACCGATATCAATCGAGATTAGTTTCGTGAGTGTTTCAGTATTTTCATTTTCTGGAGTGAGGATTACATAAGTATTCTTGCCGCTGGGATGAGGATTCCAGCCTACGGGTGCAATGAACGTGGCATGACCAATATCACAGAAAATCTTTCCTTTTTCCTTAGCATCGATCTGGATTGTGAGTCTTTCCGATAGTTTCTGCTCTTGCGCATGAATTGCACCGCAAATAAGCAAATTCAAAAACACAGCAGGGATTAAATCACGAATTCGCACCTGAGTTCCTCTAACTTATAAAAGTCGCAACAAAAACGGAACCTCGGCCAAGACATGCAGCATCGCGACCGTGAAATAAATCTCGCGGGTCGCGGGATAATCAGCCAGAAACGCGCCCCAGAGGATCAACATAATCGCCAGCCCAAGCAACACGACGCCGAGAATCACGCGCCGCCATGCCGCGGAGCGCTTTGCCAGCGGAACAGCCGAGATTTGCCACGGCAAACTGCGGTGGCTGGCCAGCGGGATCGCGATGATCCACGCCGCGTAGTGCAACAATTCAAGGAACACATGCGCCGCGACGAGGAACTGGGTCGAGACGCCGCTGAAAATCTCCGCCCCGGCATGACGTGCGATTGCCGCGCTTAGCGGATCGTCGCCGGGCAAATCGGGCGTCGACCCGAGCAGCCACCACAGCCCGAACAAGCAGACCGGCAACATTGCGAGCGACGCGCGATAAACCGTACGCCAGACGCGCGGATGATGTGCCAACTCGCGATCCAAAAACCACAGCGCCATCAACGGGTGCAAGTAAACCAAGGCCTGGCTCCAGGCCAACGGCCGCAACCAGTTAACCGCGATCAACATCCCGCCCGCGGGCACAAGCCACGCCCAATCGCGGCGCGGATTTTGGCGGCTGCGGAGCAACGCAAGTCCGACGATCCAACTCACCAGCAGCGTATTCCATCCGGCAATCGCCGTCAGATAATCTGCGCGATCCCAAACGAAACCATCGGCCAAGTACGGTAGCGCGGCGAAGATGCTGGTGAGCAAGATCGTCCCGCCGATGCCGGTCAAAAAGTAGGACCGCAGCGGTCCCCACTTCGCCGGCATGCGCGAGAGCATGTACCGCGCCTCGAACCAATTGTGCGGCCCAGCGAAAAGAAACACGGTGACGATCGAGCAACCGAGCGGAGCCAAACCGGCGAATGCGGCCGCTGTGAGCACCACCGCCGGCAGGGCGAGCATCGACCAAGAAAACCCGGCGCGCGGTACTTCGCGTGAATTGGACTCGGTCCAACCATCGGCGAGGATTCCGGCGTTTGAGGGGATGCTGGTCATTTGTAGGTCAGGCTTCAGCCTGACGGGCGTTGGGATGGATCGTCAAACGATGTCAGGCTGGAAAGCCTAACCTATGACCTACGAACCTTGCGGCGGAACGGTGATCAGAATCTTGTCACCCTTTTCGACGATCTCGACTGTAACCATCGGGCCAGCTTGCGGCACGATAACGGGGGCTTCGGGTCGCCGCGCGGGGCCGTTGTACGGTTTGCCCGGGATCTTGATATCGGCCCAGAGATAACTGGTGATACCCAGGCCGAGCAACACGACGGCCGATCCGGTGACGGCCCATTTGTGTGCCGGCTTGCGACGCAGGAGATAGACCATGCTGACCATCGCGAGCGAAATCGCCAACCCGGCGATGATCGTTCCGCCATGCGGAAAGCCAGTCGTGGGCTGGCCAGGGTCAACAGCACCAATTGGCAGTGTGAAGGATTTGTTGGCTTTGGCTTGCGAGAGGGTCCCGAGCAAGTTGACGGGGATGACAATTTTGGCCGCCGTATTGCCGTTCGCTTTGGCGTAAGTGATTTCGACAGGCAGCGATGTTCCGGCAGCTTCTTTGGGCTCGACAGTCTGGATAAAAGATTCAGGAGGCGGTGCCGCGTTCCCCAAGACAGGAGAGACCGTCAATAAAAGTACGGCAAGCCAACTGAATATCCGAAACATCGTGAAGCTCCTTCTTTCGCGGGGAGGGTCTAATCCGAACGGAACGGATTAGAAGCAGAGCTTCCGTTGTAAGTTCCCGGACTTGCCGCTGGCAAGCAAAACTTTCAGAATTTTCGCAATCCCGCGTTAGAGTGTCGGATCGATTTAGAGCCTATCCCAATAGTAGCCCGCGGCGTAAGCAAGGGAGTTTAGCGGAGCGACTCTCTCTTGCTTACGCCGCGGGCTGCTAAATATCAGACAGTTTTGGGAAAGGATCTTCGATTTGAAGATCGCGTACGGCGCGAACGAGATCAGCCCCCCGCCTCGAAGCCCGGATACAGCGCCATCCCGCCATCGATATAAATCGTCTGGCCGATGATGTAGTCCGATTGATCGCTCGCCAGCCATGCGGCGCAGCGTCCCAACTCCGCCGGTTCGCCGATTCGTTTGTAGAGGATCAACTTCTTCAGATCTTCATAAGCTTCGGGTGTGCTCCAAGCCGCCGTATTGATCGGCGTACGAATCGCACCCGGCGAGATGCCGTTGACTCGAATCCGATGGATCGCGACCTCTTGGGCCAGGCTCTTCATGAACAAGAGCGTGCCACCCTTGCTTGCCGCGTAGTTGACGTGACCTGCCCAAGGGATCAGGTCGTGAATGCTGCTGATGCAGATGATCTTGCCTGCCGAGACGCTGACGTCTTTGTTGACGCCTTGTTTCTTGAAGAGCCGAATCGCTTCGCGCGAGCAGAGGAACTGCCCCGTCAGGTTCACGCCGATGACGTCGTTCCACTGGTCGAGCGTCATCTCGTCGAGCATCGCGTCGTTCTGCTTGCCCGAGTTGTTGACGAGGATATCGAGCCGGCCGAATTCGGCGACCGCCTTGGCGAACATCGCTTGGACTTGCTTCTCGTCGGCGACGTTGCCTTGGACGATGAGAGCGCGGCGGCCGAGTTTCTTGATCTCTTCGGCCGTTTTGATCGCTCCCGCTTCGCCACGGTTGTAATTCACCACGACATCGGCCCCGGCTTGCGCCAAGCCGATGGCGATGCCCTGGCCAATGCCTGACGACGATCCGGTGACGAGGGCGATCTGGCCCGGCAGGATCGTTGGCACGGGGACTTCGGGAATCAAGACGGGAAACGTGGGCGTACTCATGCGCGGAACCTTACGGAAATTTCAACCCGACGCGTTAGCGAGGGCGGATTGCTGTAGTAGATGAACGTAGCCCATAAGTTTAACTTGCGCACAAACGGCTGCGAAGGGGCAGGAACTCAGTTGTTATTGACTGGTGAAAAATCAGCAGAAATCACCCCCGAGCGGGTGACGTAAGTCACCCGGTTCTTTGTGCATGATCATTATTGACTGCGTTCCTCTAACAAAGTTCAAGCCGGGCTTCTATACTCAAAGAGCGAACTCCAGGGGGCGGAGCCCCTGGGCTTAGATAGAACTAATGATCGTTGATAACTGCATGCCGACCGTTGGACTGTTTATTCCCTGCTACATCGACCAGTGCTACCCTCGCGTCGGGATGGCGACGTTGGAATTGCTCGAGCGGCAGGGACTGACCGTCGAGTATCCGCGCGGGCAGACCTGCTGCGGCCAACCGATGGCGAACACCGGCTGCACGAAGGACGCCGAACCGCTCGCGCGGCAGTTCCTGCGCCTTTTCGCGCCGTACGATTATGTCGTCTGTCCCTCGGGCAGTTGCACGGCGATGGTGCGGCAGCATTACCACGAGTACTTTCACGACGATCCAGCGTACGAAAAACTGCGGGCCAAGACATTCGAGTTGTGCGAGTTCTTCACCGATGTCTTGAAGGTCAAAAGCCTGCCCGGCAAGTTTCCGTATCAGGTCGGGCTGCATCAGAGTTGTCACGGGTTACGCGAGTTACGGCTTGGCAGTTGCTCGGAACGAATGGATGCCCCGTTTAGCAAAGCGAAACAACTGCTCGAAGGGCTCGAGGGGATCCGCTTCAGCGAACTCGACCGCGTCGATGAATGCTGCGGCTTCGGCGGCACATTCGCCGTCGCCGAAGAAGCGGTCTCGTGCATGATGGGCAACGACCGCATCCACGACCACGAATCACACGGGACGCAGGTTATGACCGCCGGCGACATGTCGTGCCTGATGCACTTGCAAGGGCTACTCAAACGCCAAGGCAAACCGATGCGCGTGATGCACGTCGCGGAGATCCTGGCAGGTTATCAGCCGGATTGAGAAAGGTTGTAAGTCGTAAGTTATAGGTTATAGGTAAGGAGGTAATTTGCATTCTACTTACAACCTATAACTTACAACCTATTGTATCTCGGAAAAACGACTCCAAGCATCCTGTCAAATGTCTTTGCTAAACATCGTCGATCACCCCAAAGATGCCGCCAAGTTCGTGGCCAACCTCGAACGCGCGCAGTGGCATGATCAGACGCTCTGGTGGGTGCGAGTGAAGCGCGACCGGCAAGCGGCATCGCTGCCCGAGTGGGAAGAACTGCGCGATACAGCGTCGGCGATCAAACAGCACGTCGTCTCGCGATGGGCGCATTACTTGGAGCAGTTCGAGGCGGCGGCGACGAAACACGGTGCGGTCGTGCACTGGGCGAAGGACGCAGCCGAGCACAACGAGATCGTGCTCAAGCTCCTGCAAGATCGTTCGGTAACGCGGCTCGTCAAAAGCAAGTCGATGCTCACCGAAGAGTGTCACCTGAATCCGTACCTGGAGCGGCACGGGATCGAAGTTATCGACACGGACCTCGGCGAGCGGATCGTGCAACTGGCCAAGGAACCGCCGAGCCACATCGTCTTGCCGTGCATTCATTACAAGAAGGAGGAAATTGGCGAGCTCTTTCACGAGCATCTCGGCACCGAGAAGGGAGCCAAGGACCCGAAGTACCTAGCCGAAGCCGCGCGGCAGCACCTCCGCGAACGGTTCATGAACGCACAAGCCGGGCTGACGGGCGTAAACTTCGCCATTGCTGAAACCGGTGGTTTGGTCGTCTGCACGAACGAGGGCAACGCTGATATCGGCGTCTCGTTGCCGCCGCTGCATATCGCGTCGATGGGCATCGAAAAGCTCGTCCCGCGCGCCAAAGACCTGAGCGTGTTTCTGCGCTTGCTCGCGCGTTCCGCAACCGGCCAGCCGATCACCACATACAGCTCGCACTTTCACGGCCCAATGCCCGGCGGCGAGCTGCACATCATCTTGGTCGACAACGGCCGCAGCCAGATCGCCGGCAGCGACGATTTCCGCCGGTCGCTGAATTGCATTCGCTGCGGCGCTTGCATGAACACCTGCCCCGTCTATCGGCGCAGCGGGGGACACAGTTACCATGCCGCGGTGCCAGGCCCCATCGGGTCGATCCTATCGCCGGTGCGCGATCCGAAAACATATGCAACGCTGCCGCATGCATGCAGCCTCTGCGGCTCATGCAGCGATGTCTGCCCCGTGAAGATCGACATTCATCAGCAGCTCTTGACGCTGCGCCGCGAGATCGCCGTGCGCGGACATTTGAAGTGGACGAAGCGCGCCGGGATGAAGATGGTAAGCTGGCTCTTCCAGCATCCGTCGATCTATCAGACGTTTGGCAAAATCGGCCGTTGGATCGTGCCGAAGTTGCCGCGGTTCCTGGTTTATAACGGGTTGAACCCCTGGGGGAAGCAGCGGGAACTGCCGCCCATGGCGAAACGCAGCTTCTCCGAACTCTACGAAGATCGCCAGGCGACGAAAGAAGCGCCGCACGAATAATTCGGCGGAATAATCTTGACAGGTTTCGCCCGGCGTGTTCTACTTTGCGTCACAGAGTACGCCTTCCAAGGGCAAAACCATGCATATCCATCAGGCTTTGGCCGACGTTCGCCAAATTCAGGCGGTTCTGTCGAAGACAGAGCGTTTTCGGCTCCTCCGCGCGACGACCGTCGCCGCGACCGCCGTGCTGGCAATCTTGGGCGCTGGGTTGCAGGCTTGGATCGTCGGCGATGCGAGCGTGTCGCCGTTGGCGTATGCCGTCTATTGGAGCGTGATCGCCGCCGCCGGGGCAGGGTGTGCGCTCTTGGCCAGTGCTTGGCGTTATTGGGGGCGGCCCACGAGCTGGGATCGGGCGATGTGGTTCGAAGCGAGCCGCGGTTTCGTGCCGTCGCTCGCCGTCGGCGGCTTGCTCACGGCGGTGATCGCTTTGCGATATCCGGCGGTCGCGACGTTGTTGCCGGGGATGTGGAGTTTGCTGTTCGGGCTTGGTGTTTGGACAACGACAAGAGTTTTTCCACGCGGCATGTCGGGTGTCGCTGTTTACTATTTGGTCGTTGGTGTTGCGGCAGTGATTATGGCGGAAAAATCGGCGTTATCCCCGTGGTGGATGGCCGTCGCGTTCGGCGGCGGGCAGTTGTTAATGTGCGGAGTGCTGGCGTATGAAGAAAGACAACAAAACGACTAAAGCCGACTCGTCCGCGCCACCATCCTCAGGGCAGTTTGCCTACGACGGGTTGGATCGCGTGATCCATGAACGCGCGCGCCTGGGTATCATGACGGCGCTCATGAGCCGCGCCGAGGGACTCGTCTTTGGCGAGTTGAAGGAGCTCTGCACGCTGACGGACGGCAACTTGAGCCGGCATCTCCAGACGCTGCAAGAAGCGGCGCTGATCGAAGTCTGGAAAGGCCAGCGCGACAACTACCCGCAGACGCTGGTCCGGCTTTCTGACTCCGGCCGCCAGAAGTTTTCGGCTTACCTGAGCGAATTGCAAAAGGTTCTCGAACAAGTCGCCATGAAACCGAGCCTGAAACACGAAACGGCCGCTGAAACCACGCGCGGTCTCCGTCCCCGTCCGACCTAGGCTATTTTTTTGGCCAGATACTTTGCAATGCAAAGTATCTGGCCGCGACTGCCTGCTTTTTCAGAAGGGTAAACCATGCAGCGAAATCACAGCCAGCTTTCCGGCCGCACCTCGTGGGAATGGAGTTGCTATTTTCAAATCAACACCGAATGGCATCGACAGTTGGAATGGGAGCCGCTCACGCCATTAACAGAACAAGAGCAACGCGCCGTCGCGCGGTCGATTCAGATTTTTCAGCTCGGCGAAAGCGGCGAAGGCCGGCACTTCTTGAAATGCGCCGAACGCGAAGCCGTGCGCACCGGCGATTGGATGTATCTGCGCGCCTTGCGGATGTTTATCCACGAAGAACATCGGCATGCGACGTATTTGAATGATGTTTTGCAAGCCAGCAATATTCCGACGTTGCAGCAAAACTGGACCGACGGCATCTTTCGCTGGCTCCGGCATCGTGCAGGTCTCGAACTGACGATCATCGTCCTGCTCACGGCGGAGCTGATCGCGCAGGTTTACTATCAAGCCCTGCGCGACGCCACGGCGAATCGCCGGTTGCGGCAGATCTGTCGGGTCGTGCTCCGGGATGAACAAATACACGTCCGCTTTCAAGCCGAGCGATTGGCAAAGCTTCGTGCGAATCAAGGTAAGCTGCGGCTTTTTCTGGCACGTTGCTTTGAACATGCATTGTTCTTGCCGACGATCTGCGTGGTCTGGTGGACGCATCGCCCTGTCTTTCGGGCAGCGCAGATGTCTTTCGGGGCGTATTGGTCGAAGATCTGGCGTTGTTTCCGCCGTAGCGAGACGATCTCGCATGCTACTCTCGAAGGTAGCGAGCATGATACCGTTTATTTGGCCGTTCAAAGCACTGCACCTGAATCGTATCAAGCGAAGTGGCTTGATTAGGCAGCGTTTCGCCTCTTCAGAAAAACGACTGCTGCATGATAATTGAGTTTGATCTGACTGAAGCGAGCGTCACTCACTGCTGGAACGTGGAAATAACTTGCCGAGATGGATTTAGGAAGGCATGACTCCGATGTCCATAGCCTGGAGTACAGCCTCCTCTGCCAGATTGATGTGGCCAGAGGTCAATTGCATGTGCGCAGCAGATGGACGCATATTCCTTGTCAGTTGCGTCACCGCGGAAGCCTCGTCTAGTGCTCCGCTCCGACAAAAAATCAAAAAATGCGAAATACTGCAAAAACCCTTGGACATCGGAGTCATGCCTCAGAAAATCCACTTCTCGATTAAGGATCTATCCCATTAGTAGCCCGCAGCGTAAGCAAGGGAGTGAAAAATCCCGACACTCCCTCGCTTACGCGTCGGGCTGCTAAAGACTCTGCCGTTTTGGGATAGTTCCTTAGAAAATGACTGGCGCGCAAGGAGTCGATGAGCCATAATTGAGATGCCTTCGGTGAATCGTCCAGTCCTCAAGCCAGTAACCTTCTACATGTCCAGCAAAGCCGCGATTCTCGCCTCGATCAACACGCAGCCAATCCCCGCGGTGGATCTGCCGCCATCGGTGGCGCAGCCGCTTCGTTACGCTGACCCGATTCAGCAATTTAGCGATGTGCTGAAAATGATCGGCGGGCAAGCCGTTCGGGCCGCGGATTTGGCCGAGGTTCAGCGCTTAATCCAGGAGCAGGAAGTCGTCCAAACGGCCCAGCAGATCGTCAACGTGGTTCCAGGCTTGTCCACGTCGTCTGAGAAAACACTCTCACTCGATTCGATCGCTGATCCGCATCAACTTGAGCGCGTCGATGTGGCGATTGTGCGCGGCGAGTTCGCTATCGCGGAGAATGGCGCGGTTTGGTGTACCGATACGCAGACCAAGCATCGAGTGGTCTTTTTTCTCTCGCAGCACCTGATCCTCGTCGTACCTGCCAAGCCGATTGTTCACAACATGCATGAAGCGTATGAACGGCTCGCGTTTGAGCAGCGCGGCTTCGGGATGTTCCTTGCCGGACCATCAAAGACGGCTGACATCGAGCAATCGCTCGTCATCGGAGCGCATGGGGCGCGCTCGCTGACGGTGTACTTGGTCGACGAGTTGTGATTGAATGTCGGGCGCGTAAACGCAGCAAATGCCACGATCTGGATAACGAACTTTCCTAATTGATGATATCTTTAAGGAATTCGATAGCAGCAAGTGCACGAGAAACGCGATTCGGCTTGCGACAAAATAGCCTTGCCGTCACAATGCGCGTGGGGCTTTTCACCTGGGAGGAAACCAGGTTCCTTTGACGATCCGTAGGCCGCATGTCGAGTAGCGAGGCCGGATCGACGGGATCATTACGCTCGTCTGCTTCTTCAACGCCGTCGTCGTGGATTATCTCTCCGGCAGCCGATCTGCTGCTGCTGATCGCCACGCCGCTGTTGATCGTGCCCATCACGTTGTTTGTCGCAAGGCGACAATTTACCGTTGAGCAAATTTCGCTGGTTGTGGTCGCGTTTGCCTCGATTGGACATCAACTTCCCGGTTTTCTCCGGGCCTACGGGGATTCAGCGCTCTTCGCACGATATCGCTGGCGAATGCTGCTGGGGCCGCCGATTGCCTTGGCCGTAGCCTGGATGGTTGCCCAGACACAATTGCACGGGTTGATTCTCCTGCTGCTATTGTGGTCGACGTGGCATGTGTTGATGCAAACCTATGGCATGCTGCGAATTTATCATCTGAAACGAGGATTGGTATCACAAAGCCGGGCACGGATCGACTTTTGGACTTGCATGGCACTCTTTGTGTGGGGGTTTGTCAGCAGTGAATCGCGCTTGCTCATGTTGGCGGAAACGGCTTGGCGAATTGGTTTGCCAATGCTCACACCCGAGGGGGCAAGCTATTTGTTTTGGGGCAGCACGGTCGGTGTTATTGGAATGATCGGCTGCTATTTGTTGAGCCTGTTCTCGGATTATCGCTCGGGACAACTCGTGTGGCTCAAGCCGATCCTGCTTTGCAGTACCGGCTGGCTCTATTGGCTGTGTGGAGTGCCAACGATCCCCATCCTCTTGGGCATCGCGATGTTCGAGGTTTTCCACGCGATTCAGTACGACGCGCTGGTCTGGGCGTATGATCGAAACCTGGGCACGAAAGTCGGCAGTCGCCTGGGTCCCTTGCGGCGCTTTTGCGAGCAGCGCGGCTCGTTTTTGTGGCTGTATATGGCGGCGATTGCCGCGTTTGGTGCGTTGCGGTTGCTGGCCGATGTGATCGATGAGCAGCGGACGCAAACGTTGTTGCTCGCGGCGATCACGGCCTCGACGTTGATGCATTTCTACTTCGACGGTTTTATTTGGAAAGTTAGTGCCGCGCAGCAGCCGCATGCAAAAGAGCAAGTCCCTGGTCAACGAAACTGGGGTGTTGCGCACTTTTTGAAATGCGCCTGCTTAGGTCTCCTCGTCGGCGGGATGCTGCTCCTCGAATCACGCGGCGCACCTCAAGCCACTGACGAGTCAGCTTGGCTGGCGAATGCCGCACAATGGGCTCCGAATCTGCCAGAGCTGCAACAGCGCTGGTGTCGTGCGCGAGTTGCCGAGGGGGACTTGACGGGGGCTTTGCAGACCGCCCAACGTGTGGTGGCGATGTTGCCCGATTCTGCGGAAGCCCATGCCGACCTTGGAGCGATCTTGCTGCGTGCGGGGCGATATCCTGAAGCGATCGTGGAATTCGATGCGGCGATTCGCCTGGCACCCGAGCAATGGCAAAACCAGTTTGATTTGGGGCTAGCTCAGACGCAATTGGCGAACTGGACCAAAGCCGAAGACGCCTTTGCGGCAGCCGACCAAGCCTTCCCGGAAAGCACGCAAATTCAACGCAGCTGGGCCGATCTGGAACTGGCACGCGGAGATGCGCCGGCCGCTTCAATTCGGTTGCAGAAGCAACTCGCCGCCAGATTGCGCAGCGCGACAAGCAGAAAATGGAATAGCAATGACGCGGTCGCCGATGCCGAACTGAATCGGCATTGGATCACTGCGCTCTCGGCCGCCGGCCAGCATGAACTGGCGGTTGAAACGGCTCGGTTAGGGACACAAACAGACAGCGCTTCGGCGGCGGACTGGCTCGCAATGGGGCGATCGTTGAATGCCGCTGGCCGCTTTGCGCAAGCGATACCTCCGTTGAATGCCGCCATCCGTTTGCAAGCGCACGATGCCGAGGCGCGATATCAACTGGGACTATCTCAGATGCAAATCGGGGAAGTAGTGGAGAGTCGGCGACAGCTAAAGTTGGCGCTGGAACAGGATCCGCAACACGCGATGGCGTGGTTTCAACAAGCAAATCTCGCTTACGCCGAAGGCGATCTTGCGACCGCCGCGCACGATTACCGGCAGAGTCTCGCGATTAAACCGCAGTTGGCTGCAGCACAGAGCAATCTAGGGGCTGTCCTCTTTGCGCAAAAGAATTTTCCGGACGCTGCCATCGCTTATCGACGAGCCTTGGAGCTGTCACCAAACAATGCTCAATCTCATTACAACTTGGGCTTATTGCTTTTGCTGCAAGACGATCTAACTGGTGCGCGGCTCGAAATCCAACGGGCAGCAGAACTCGGGCAAGCTTGCTCACCCGAAGTTGCCGAGAAACTCGGGCTAGACCGCTGACCTACCGCAGCCTCTACCTGCAAATCATTCTGCACTCGTAGCCGTTTGGTAATCTCTAACGATTCCTCAAAGGTTACCGCTGTAACAAACTCTTCTGATAGCACGCTCTCTAGCGTGTAGAAAAGAATTTTGTAGGTTCGACACTCGGTTTCGTCGAGGGTGAATGGTGTGGAAACGTCAGACGTTTTCTCCAACCCCGAAACGCGTATGCCGACAGAGTCCCAACCCAAGGTTCGTGCCACCCTGTACGTCTCTGCCGAGTTGCTCGATGCGGCCCGCAATGCCACGGTGCATTTGGCGGGTTATCCGGCGCGGCTGACGCTGACCAAACTCGTGGAAACGGCCCTTCGGAATGAAATGCAGCGTTTGCAACAGATGTACCACGGTGGCCAGGCATTTCCGCCGCGCGATGAAGATCTGCGCGGCGGCCGGCCCATCGCGGCGTGACGCGAAACGGCCGTCCGGCAACTAGCAATATGACGCAAGTTGCGGAGGTTTGCGGAAAACCGCTGTCCGCCCATTGTTTTGGATTTCGCTGGCAATAATAGGAGCTTCGCCCAGGGATTGGGTCACCCCCCGGTCCCGGTAGAACAATCATGTCTGACCAAGCTTGTCCGTCGGATTCGCTTCCCGAAGCGAATCCCGTTACGACCGCTAGCACCGAACAACGTTCGCTGCGTGCGGAACTCTTGAAGTTGATTCTTCGCAAAGAGGCAGAACGCCGCGAGGCGCAAAAGCCGAACTTTGATTTCCAATCCCGCCCCCGCGCCGAATGGCGCTACGGCGCGTAACGCTTCTCTCGATTCATGGATGTCAGGGTCTCGCCTTGCGGGCAACCACGCGATCAATCATCGAGCAGTCGATCCAGCGCGCGAGCCTGCTGCTGGTGCTGCTTGGAATTATCGCGAATGTGAGCATCGCTCAGCACACGACTCTCTACGGCGCGCCGCAATACCACCGCTCGACGAATTGGTGGAGCGCGTTGTCAGGCGGCACGTCGGCTGTGGCGGTGAATCCTCCGAAAATTCCCGCGGCTGGCCGACCTGTTTCCAAAACACCGCACCCGGCCGTCGCGCGGATCATTGTCCCTGAGCGAAAAACGGCGGCCCTCGGTTCAGGAACCTTGATCGGCAAGACCGCGCAACATGGGTACCTGATCACCAATTGGCATGTCGTGCGCGAGGCGAAGGACGGCGCGCTCGTCGTATTTGCCAATGGCACGCAAGCCCAAGGAAGAATCCTCCGCACGGACAAGGACTGGGATCTGGCCCTGATTCAGATTCCGGCCCCTGCAATTGAACCGCTCTCGATCAGCGCCACGGTTCCCAAGGTCGGCGAACAGCTTTGGATCGCCGGTTACGGCAGCGGCGAGTTCTTGCTCCAAGCTGGGCTTTGTTCGCAGTACCTTGCTCCGTACCCCGAATGGCCGCTGGAACTGGTCGAAGTTGGTGCCGCTGCACGCCAAGGCGATTCCGGCGGGCCGATCATGAATGCCAACGGCGAACTCGCCGGTGTTCTTTTCGGGCAGGGCGAAGGCTACACCATGGGCGCTTACGGCGGCCGGGTGTTGCAGTTTCTGAACCAGGTGCCGGACCTAGAATCGCCGACACGCGGCACGATCGCTCAACTGGCCGCGGTTCGTGCGCCGGGCTTCAACCCCGCGAATTTGATCGCGGCTAACCCGGCAACGATGAGCGATCCGAATCGCATTAACGCGAAGTTCGTCTCGAATTCGCAAGATCGAGACTCTGAACCACGCTATTGGATTCCAGAACGCCGCCAGCCAACTCCGCCGACGGAATTCATTCCGCAGCCGCCAGTGGTGAACCCGGCGATGATTGCGAATGCCGTCAACCCGGCACCGAATAACGCGTTCTCGATGAACCCTAGCGCAACGTCACCTTCGGCCGCACCGTTGTCGATCTATTCTCTGCCCAAGACACCGCCAACAGCGCCGGCAGTCGCCTCGCAATACCAACCGACTCAGGAAACTCGACAGCAAAACAACTTTGCGATGAACACCAACGGCTACGGCCTGCAGTCGGCTCCGAATCAAACATCAAATCCCGGGCCGAATCGTTCGCAAGCCGCAACGGCAACCGAAGAACAACTCCTGAGCTTCGAAGATTTCGCCGGCCATACGCTGATGGACCAAGCCATCACGGGTCTCTGGTGTCTCGGCGGAATCTTATTGCTGTTCAAGATTTGCGGTTGGCTGACGAAAACTGGCTCTGCTGCCCCTTCGAAGAAATCGACCGCGAAGCGCGCCGTCGTTCGCAAACCGGTTCCCAAAGCCGCCGCGCCGCGTGCCCAGAAGTACGACCTCTACTCCTACGACGATGACGACGACGAGGAAGAAGACGACGATGATGACGACGACGAGGACGATGAAGATGATGAATAACGAAAATTGCTAGCAATTGCATTCGGGGGGCTCATCTAGCAGAAGCAACCTGGTCGATGAAGCGACATCGGTCAGCATTCTGCTGCCGATCATCTCCCTCGATCGTTCGGGTATCTTTCTACCCGACAAGGAGCAAGCCCATGTTGCAATTGACGGTTTTCTCGCCGGAATTCTACGATTTTTTGTCTTCGGCTTTTAATTCTTGCTTGGTTTCGGGCTTTTTTATCTCGAGTGCTTTGCACATTCGGTCGTAGACATCCTGCAGCCGCTCTTCGCCGCCTCCCGCGACTTCGGCCGTGGCCCAGCCATGATAACCGACTTCGCCGAGCGCCTTGAGCACCTCGGGCCAATCTTCACTGCCGTCGCCGATGTTGACCCATTTGCCGGACGGGATGTGATAGCCCTTGAAGTCAAATTTGAGCATCCGCTTGCCGAGTTGACGGATCCACTCGGCCGCGGGGACTCCATACTTCAGCATGTTGCTGCAATCGAAGTAGGCGCCGACCGAGTCGCTCTTGAACTCGTCAATATACTGAACCAACTGCTCGGGCTTCGTCAAAAAGTTGTTCCAGACAACTTCGATCGCCAGTTTGACGCCTGCTTCTTTCACGAGCGGCAGCACCTTGCGAACTTCGGCTTGTGACCGTTCCCAGGCTTGCACGTAGGTCACTTCTTTATTAACGACGCCCGGGACAAGCAGCACGGTCGTCCCGCCATACGTCTTGCAATCGGCGATTGCTGTCTTGAGTCCTTCGACTCCCTTGGCTCGCACCGCTTCATTGGCCGAACTGAGCGGCTCCGTCCAGTGAATCGAATCGACGACGCCGTGGATGACGATGCCCGTCAGATCGCGCGCGGCGACGACTTCGGGGCGATCAATGTCCATCGGGCTATCGAGTTCGACTCCCTCGAAGCCGATTTTTTTGATCAGCTCGAACTTCTCGCGCACGCTCCCCTTGCCGCCGATCATGTCGTACTTGACGGCCAGTTTGAGTTGCGGTTTGGCTGGTTCCTCGGCGGAGAATGCAAATCGCGGCGACACCGCGCTCGCCGTAGCAGCCAAAGCTGTGGTCGCGAGAAAATCACGCCGTGAAAATGAAGCCGCCATCGGATCGTCCGCCGCGAGAGAAGGGAAATGTCCGCCAATGCTCTTAGTATGGTGAGTCTTCGAGGCCTCTCGCAAGGGTGGAGAACCCGCGCGATCTGCGGTATTTCGCGAAATATCCGGTGTCATTTCCAGCAGAACGGGGTTCAGAACACGACATCCTTGACAAACCATCTTTATAATAGGCATACCGTGGAATTCAGTCCGATTACTCTTGTTTTGAGGGCCGGCAGATGCCGACTTCTGAATCCAACCTCGATGGCAACCGGCGCGAATTTCTCCAACGCAGCGCCCAAGCCGTGGCGGGAATCACGACAATCGCGGCGGTGACGAATCTCGCGGCCGAAGAGCCAGCGAAGCAAGCCAATCCGTTTGGCGAGGTCGCGGACTTCTTGAATAAGGGCAAATCGCTCCGCCCCCATCGCTTTCAACCGATCAAGGTCGATCACGCCAAGGCGCGCGCCGATTACGACGAACTGATCCGGGCGATTCCCGAAGCCGATCGCTGGAAGTCGCCATACCCGGCCACGGCGAAGAATGCGTTTCCGCTCTTGAAGTTTGCTCTCGAAAAACTTTTTGTCACTCAGCCGACAGTCCTCGGGATCAAGGAATTCGATGACTCGGAGTTTCTCGACAAGCTCGCCGAAGCCGAAAACCAGCCTATTCCTTGGCCGCAGGCCGATGATTGGGCCTTCATTCAAAAGTATCTCGCCGCCAACCGAGGCTTCAGCGAGACGGTGACTCGGGCGATCAACGAGTCGGATTATTGCTCGGAGTTCGAGAATCAAGAGCTTTGTTATTCGGAAGAACTCTGGAAATACGACATCGGTGGCCTGCGGTATCTGTATTATTTTCTGAAGCAGCAGGTTCTAACGCAGGTCCGCGAGCAAGCCTGGGACAAGGCTTTCGCGCAATTACAAATCCCAATCAAGCTCGCCTCCTTGCAGCGAAACACCAAAGGCGTCTGGCTGCATGGCTATTTCGCATTTGGACTGGTCAGTTTGATCTATGACATGTGTCTCAGCATCGCACGGCATCCGGAAGCGCCGACGCCGGTCGTGAAAAAAGCGTTCCAGCAAATCAACTCGCTCACGCAATACGATCCGGACCTAGCGCAGTGTCATCGTTGCGAGTTCCAGACGTTTTTCGCGGATGGCCTTGCCCAGATTCCAGTCACGAAATCGTTGCGTGATCAGGCACCCGCCTTGATGCTGAGTGCGTACATCGACAAGCCGGGTGACGATGTCGTCCTGGACACGGAAAAAAAGGATCAGACGCGCGAGAGCATGCTTGCCCAAGTACTCTATTTCGAGCGGGCTGTTCCTTGTTTGACGAATCATCCCAAGCCCTTCGACAAGAAACTGACACTGCTCAAGTCGATCAAGCTGCTCGATTCCTTCCTGACGGAATTCGAGAAGCACGAATTCCCGAACGTCACAATGAAATGGAATTACGACGAGTCGAAATACCTTGATTTGCTCGCGGGAAAAGTCGCAGACATCGATGTCAATGACTTCGAGCGGCTCATCAATGAAGCGAGTTCCGGTTTGCGCGTGCCGGAGCCGTTACCCGCGGAGTTGCAGCAACGTCTGACCAAGGAGTTCCTCGCGATGGAGAATCCGCTGGGGATGCTCTATGCCGCAGTGCATCTTTCCAGCTACCGCGGTCCAACGTTGTCGCTTTATACACTGGCGAATCCGCGCGAACGACGGCTTGCGGCCAAGGTTCAAATCGCGAGTTTACTCTTTGAACGGCGTCATCAGCGCCGGCCGAAAAATCTCGCCGAATTGGTCGAGCAGAAACTTCTCGACAAAGAGCCAAAGTCGGCCGTCACGGGCGACCCCTTCGGTTACGACGCGGAGCTGGGCCGCATTTGGCGGACGGGCAAAGACGGCACCAAGGACGGCCGTGTCCCCGATGGTGAAGCCGAAGACGAAGTGAATCACGCGGTGCTGGGGATTTATCCGCTGATCGGGGCGAAGTAAGCACCGCGTTCGTTTAGCTGTTAAAATACTCTTTCCGGAAACAATTCTCAGCCATGGGCAGATCGATGGAATTATTAAACTCGCAATCTGAAACTAAGCCTACTCGCCGTGAGTTCCTCCGCGCGTCATCGGCACTAGCTGTTGCTGCGATCACTCTTGACGCGGGGCAACTCGCCGCGGCGGATGCGACCAAGGGTCCGGAGGAAGACCCGAATCAACCGAATCCGGAGAAGAAAACGAATCCCGCGCGATTTCGCAAAATCAAAGTCGATCACATGCGCGCCAAAAAAGAGTTCAGCGAATTGCTGCAACTCATCCCCGAACAAGAGCGCTGGAAATCGCCGCTCAAGCCAGACGCCCGAAATATCATGCCGGTGCTCGTCAAGCTGGATAAGGAGTATCAGTCGACGTACAAGCTCGTCGAGACAGAAATTCCTGATCCAACCGAGCGATTTGATTTTGAAGAACATTTCTACGCGGCCGAAGAACTTGCGATTCCTTGGCCTGACGAGAAGCATTTCAAGTTCATTAAGAAATACCTGGCTGCCAACGACGCCTACTACAAAAAACTACGCACCGCGATCGCCACGCACGATTACTGCTCTGAATTTCCCACGGAAGCTTACGCATATAGCGAGGAATTGTTTGGTTTCGAAATCTCAGTCATCCGCCAAGCCGGGATGCATCTTTGCAAACGGGTGCTCGTCTTCATCCGCGCGGAGGATTGGAAGACGGCCCTAGCGGAAATCAAATTGCTAAAAGATTTTGTTCTCTTGGGGCATCAGACCAAAGGTTTCTTGGTTCATGGGCTTGTGCAGGGGGCGATGGTTGGGGTGGTCCGTGACATAGCGATTCGTGTCGCGCAGCATCCCCAGGTTCCGCAGGAGGTTCTAGAGCAGGTCCACAAGTTGGTTCTAAGCATGCGCTCCAAATATCCAAACATGGCACACTATCATCGTTTGGAAATGCAGCAATTTTTCGTCAACTTGATTGCGCAAGTTCCGGTGACGAAAAATATTCGTGACCAAGTCCCCGCGCTGACGCTGATGGGGTATCGCGACTTGCGCGGCGACGACATTCAATTCAAAGAAGACAAAGAAGGCGAACCGCCGAACGCTTCGGAATTTATGGATGTCATGGTCGATGCCACTTTAGAGCGTGCGATTCCGTGCCTGGCCGATCATCCGAAGCCGTTCGATAAAGCCAAAACGATTCAGCACGCGTGGAAGCACCATCGGGCCATGCTCGAGGAACTGGCCAAGCACAAAATCCCCTCGCTGACGATGAAAAAGCCGGAGGAGTTGCTGACGCACTACCGAGCCTTGAACGTTGGGCTCGGTAGCTATATGAGCTTTGAGAAGCTATTAAATGGATCAGAATCCGAGGAGGCCAAGCCTTTGCCGGAAAAAGAAGTCGAGCGTTTGCGGCAAGTCTTTCGCGCCCAAGAGAATCCCTTGGGAGAGCTTTTCTACGCATCCCTAACGTTGAACGAGTTTAACAATCCTCAGTATGTCGATCTGGCCATGCAACATGAGAATCAGCTTGCCGCCGAGGTTCAGTTGGCATGCTTGTTCTTCGAACGCCAAGAAAAACGCCGGCCGAAAACCTGGGCCGAAGTCTTGGAAAAGAAGTTGCTCACTAGCGAACCCGTCTCACCTTATTCCGGCGAGGTCTTTGGCTACGATCCCGAGCGCGGCGAGTTCTGGCGTCAGTGCAAAGATGGCTCTGAGATCGGCAAACGGCCCAAGCCGCCTGACGATGATGAAGCCCTCATGGCATTTACTCCTGGCCTTTACAAACTCATCGAGGTGAGCGACAAACCTTAGCTCTCCAAATTCGCCGCTTCTTCCACAACCGGCTTCCCTTCCTTAATCCGGTCCGAAATTCGCTGCCCATTGTTCAGTTCGTTCGCCTGACGGGCACGTTGCTTGGCTTCGAGCGGGATGATTTCGGTTTCGACGGGCAACGTTGCGACGGCCGTGGCGCTCGATGTTGTAGCGGCGAGCGTCGCTGTTGGTTGATCTGCGGCCCGGCGATTCGTCCGCGGCGCATCACTGGCGCGGCGGCTACCTGCCGGAGTATCGTTGGCGCGGCGGGCTGTTGGCACGGGATCGCTGCCACGGCGGCCTGGTGTCGCTCCGCCATTCGCGGCC
>JBGSSS010000139.1:0-6866 GCA_041736895.1 Pirellulales bacterium | reverse complement strand
GCGCGCGGCGTTTCTGCCGGCACGGGTATGCGCTGCGCCTCCGCGCGCGCCGCGACGATCAGCATGACGAGCAAGCTGAGCAGCAGTCGCGATAAATGGCGGGCGATGAGCATGAGTGCGGAATTCAAAGTAAACGCTGAGTACAAATCCAAAGCCCAGGGGTTTACCCCCTGGGAGCGCAGCCCAGGCGCAAAAATTTGGTGGCGGATTATCAACAGCCTTCCGCGCGGCGTCAACGCGAGTTTTTTTGCTAGCAAGGCGGGATTTTCGTCTTTTGATAGAACGCGGCTTCGTGCATACTCCGGAAATGCTCCCAGGGGGTAAACCCCTGGGCTTTGACAGCTTCGTATCTTTTTCCTTCTTCCTCCTGACTTCTTTCTTCTAACTCCTAACTCCTACATTCTTCCCGCATGCCTCACCTGCAGCGCGATCTCGTACACGATCGGACGATCATCGTCGCCGAAGAGCGCGCCGCGCGGGCATTTGGCGAGGGCCTAGCGCCGCCGCAGAACCTGCGCGATGCGCTCGGACCGCTGGCGAGCGACACGCCGATCGCGGGATGTCCGTTCTGCGTCGGCAATGAACATGCAACACCGCCGGCGGTGCTAACAATTCCGCCGGATGAAGCGACGCAGGCTTTGCTCCCGAGCGCCTCGTGGAACTCGCGCGTTTTTCCGAATCGCTTTCCGGCGGTGACACACGATGGAAACGCGTTTAGCGGCGACTCGCAGAGGAGCGTTCAAGCATCCAAGGAGCAATTCCCCGCGCGCGGCCAACACGAAGTCCTCGTCCCCACCGCGCGTCATGCCACACTCGGCGCGCAATTGAGCGCGGCTGAATGGACGCGCACGTTTGCGATGATTCAGCAACGCGCGAGCGCCTTTCGTGATTCCGGGTGGCGCTGGGCGGCGCTCTTTCAAAACGTCGGCGCGGCGGCCGGAGCTTCGTTGGCACATCTGCATGCGCAACTTGTCGCGCTAGCGGATATTCCTGATGTGCCGGCGCGGGAACTGGAGGCCGGAAAGTCGCACCTCGATCGCTCGGGCAAGTGCCTCTGGTGTGAGACGCTGGGGTCCGAAAAGGCTGCCGGCGCCCGGGTCGTGCGGGAGAGTGAAAAATTTCTGATTTTTTGTCCCGCCGCGTCGCGGCTCCCTTACGAAATGTGTATTTTGCCCAAGTGTCACCAGAGTCACTTTGAGATTGCGGCTCAGGCAGATCTTGACGACCTGGGCTGCCTCTGGCGGGGCATAACCGAGGTATTAGAAAGGCTCGTGCCGGCCTATAATTGGTGGATTCATTCGGCTCCCTTTGACAGTGCGGCGCTTGGGCACTATCACTGGCATATAGAGGTTTTGCCGCGCAGCGCTACCCTCGCCGGTTTTGAGTGGTCCAGCGGTTGGCACATCAATACCGTGCGTGCCGAAGATGCGGCCAAAACGCTCCGCGATCACTGGCCGTGCTAGCAGATGAAATACGCTGAGTAAGAAGAGAACGCTCCTCTCCGAGTCGCCGCTAAACGGGGAGGGCCGAAGAATACACACACGCTCCGCGCTCATTGACAATTACACAACGCTTCAAGAGAAACGCCGCTTCGGTATGACCCCGCTTCGCTTCATGTTTGTGTTGCACGATCACCAGCCGATCGGCAACTTTGATGGCGTTTTTGAATCGGCGTATCACGCGAGTTACCGGCCGTTTCTCGATTTGCTCGATACGTATCCGCACGTGCGCGTCGGCTTGCACACCAGCGGCCCGCTTATGGAATGGTTCGAAGTGAATCATCCCGAGTATTTGGATCGGCTCGCAGCTTACGTACAACAAGGCCGCGTCGAGATCATCGGCGGCGCGTTCTACGAACCGATCCTCGGCATGCTTTCGCCGCGCGATCGCGTCGGCCAGGTCCGCTCGTTCCGCGAGTACCTCGAGACGCGCCTCGGCGCAACCGTCCGCGGGATGTGGATTCCCGAACGCGTTTGGGAACAGTCGATGACGTCGGACCTCGCCGCGGCGGGTGTCGATTACATCATCCTCGACGATTCGCACTTCAAGAACGCCGGCCTGGCGCCCGATGAGCTGCACGGCTATTACCTGACCGAAGATGATGGCGTCACGCTCAAGGTTCTCCCCGGCAGCGAACCGCTGCGCTACATCATCCCATTCGGCGCCGTGCATCAAGCGATGGAGTATCTCGGCCAGTTGCAGCAGAAGCAACCCGGCGCGGTGACGCTCTTTGCCGACGACGGCGAAAAATTTGGCGTCTGGCCCGAGACCGAACACACGATTCAACCCGGCGGCTGGCTGGCGCAGCTTTTCGAGCAGCTCGGCCATTGCGATTGGCTCCGCATGACGCTGCCGAGCGAAGTCATCGACAGCGTCCCGCCCCTCGGCACGGTCTACTTGCCCGAAGGCAGCTACCGCGAGATGACCGAATGGGTTCTCCCGCCGGAGCAGCTCATCGAATACGAATCGGCGCGCGGCGAGATGGCGCAGGATCCGCGCTGGCCGCGCGTGCAGCGGTTCATGCGCGGCGGATTCTGGCGAAACTTCAAGGTTCGCTACCCGGAAGCGAATGAAATGTATTCGCGGATGATGATGGTCAGCAAGCGCTGCCACGAAGCGGCGCAGCGCGGCGCGGATCAAGGCCTGCTCCGCGAAGCACGCACCGAACTTTATCGCGGCCAGTGCAACTGCCCGTACTGGCACGGGGCGTTCGGCGGGATTTACCTGCCGCATTTGCGGAACGCGATTTACGAGCACCTGATCAACGCCGACACGCTGTTGGACAAGGCTGAGAACAAACGCACGCCGTGGATCGAAGCGTCGAGCGACGATTACAACTTCGACGGCCGGCCCGAGGTGCAACTGGCCAACGACCGCTTGATCGCCCTGCTCGCGCCGGCGCGCGGCGGGCAGATGTACGAGCTCGATGTCCGCGCGATCAACCACAACTTGCTTGCCACACTCGCACGGCGGCCGGAAGCTTATCACCGCAGCATCGCCAAGGGTCCAAACGGCGCGGTCAACGTCATCGACGCGAGCAAGCCGGTGAAGTTCAAACAGCCAAACCTCGACCAGAGAGTCAACGAATACGACGCGGCGGTGCGCAAAAGCCTGGGCGATCACTTCTGGGACGATTCGGTCACCGTCGAGGATCTGGCGAGCGGCCGCGCGGTTGAACGCGGCGATTTTGCCGGCGGTGCTTACGAAGCCAAGATTCGCCGCAACCCGCAGCGGATTCAGGTCCAGATGTCGCGCTCGGGCAACGCCTGGGGCGTGCCGTTGAAGATCACCAAGGGCGTGACGCTCGAAGCGGCGTCCAATGTCCTCGAGATCGCGTACCTAGTCGAGGGGATCCCGCCGCAAGCGCGGTTCCACTTCGCTGTCGAGTTCAACTTTGCCGGCCTGCCGAGCGGCGCGGGCGATCGGTACTTCCTCAACGCCGAACGCCGCCAACTGGGCCATCTCGGCACGCGGCAGACGCTGCACGATCAAATGGAACTCGGGCTGGTCGATGAGTGGCTGGGGATCGAAGCGAACCTGGCCTGCTCTCGGCCGACAAGTATGTTCACGTTCCCGATCGAGACCGTCAGCCAAAGCGAAGGTGGCTTCGAACTGGTCCACCAATCGGTCGTCGTGATGCCGCACTGGTTCGTGACGGGCGACGCGCAAGGCCGCTGGAGCGTGACGCTGCGTCTGACCAGCGACACGGCCCTCGCCGAATCCCGCCACGCCACGCCGCGCGTGGAACGCGTGACGGTATAGATCGCCCAATTATTTGTTGATCAAATTCTTGGAAAGAAGCCAGAGGAGTGGCCTGCTTTCTTGAGGTCCGGAGGACCGTCATGATTAAGCCCAGGCCGTCAGGCCTGGGTGCATGGCACATCAAGTTCATAGGTCCGGAGGACCGACACTTGCCTGACTATCCATGTGCCGGCCCTCCGGGCCTAATGAAATTCTGGGGCGCAGCGACCCAGGCCTTCCGGCCTGGGCTTAATCATTTCGGTCCTCCGGACCTAAGCCGCAGAGATCACCTCGATGAAGTTTTTTGTATTCGCGCTATTACTGAGTTCTTTCCTCACCGGCTGCCTACGACCACCAGCGACTCCCGTCGCCCCTCCGGCGAAGAACGAACCGAGCGATTCGACGGCGAATGGCAAATCGGCGCCGACGAACGCGGCACCCGCGAAAGACGCAAAACTCGACCTCTCGATCCTCGCCTGGAACATCGAATCCGGCGGGTCGGACAACGAGGTGATCCTCGCGCAAATGAAGGACCTCGCCGCGAAGCAATTCGACGGCAAGCTCGACATCATCGCCCTGTCGGAAACGCCGCCGGGGAGCGGCGACCTGTGGAAGAGCGTCTTGCCCGGCGGCGCGCTCGTGATGGGCACGACCGGCGACAGCGATCGGCTGTGCATCGTCTATAACGGCGAACGCTTTGAAGAGGTGCGGGTCCAACAGCTCAACAAGTTCGACAAGTTTACGCTCAACCCCGGCAACCAACGCTCACCGCTGATTGTCCATCTGCGCGACAAGGCAACTGGCTACGAGTTCGTGGTCCTCAACAATCACCTAGCACGCGGAAATGCTGATCGACGCAAGGAGCAAGCGCTGGGACTAAGCGCTTGGGCTCGCGAACAGAACCTGCCGCTGATCGCGGTGGGCGATTACAACTTTGACTTTGATTTCGCGACCAAGAGCGGCAATGAAGCGTTCCGCGCGTTTTTGCAAGACGGCGTCTGGAAGTGGAACGAGCCAAAGGAGCTAATCGACAGCAACTGGGACGACCGCGACAAGGACGGGAAGGACAATTACCCCGATTCGCTGCTCGACATGGTCTTCACCGCCGGGGTTGCGAAGGAGTGGCAGGTCGCGGTCAATGTCATCGTCCGCAAGGGCGATTTTCCTGACGACGACAAGACGAGCGATCACCGCCCGGTGCGAGTGCTGGTGAAAGTTGGGAATTAATGTTTGTTAAAATTGTTGCCAGATCGGTTCAAACCAACGGGGCATTTCGTCGCCGAGCAGATCGATTTGATTGCCATTATTCGATTCCGCAAAAAACCAGGATTCACGACCGCTGGTATCGAAAAAGTACGCCCGATTTGAATGCCGTATTGCCTGTGGCAGCAACGCTAAAGAGCGGTGATAGCGCTCAATGATTTTCTGCACTGGCACATCATGCCCACCCTGATTAACACGCAATTTCACTCGATCAATATTTATTTGCGGATCATCTGTAGCAACATAGTACAAGTATGTTCGAAAGCCTTGCCGCTGAGCCTCTTTTAACAAATCAATTTTGTCCTCATAGGACATCACTGTTTCAAAGGTAAAAGATTTCCCTTTCGCAAGTGCTGTGCGCCGTAAGAAATCGGAGAGCACGGAAGCATGATAGGAATTAAAATCAATGCGGCTGAAATTGAAGTAACCGTCGTGATAATCGAGTTTCGCGACGTCAGCCAGCAGACCGGCAGACTGCATCAACTTGGAGGAGGCAAAATGCGATCGTAATTCTTCTATACTCGATTCCAAGTCAAAGGCTTGTAACGATAGCTGGCCCGTTTCTCGGATCTGCTTTTCCAAAACATCCGGATTGATGTCAATGCCGAACCAATCCGCAGGCCGTAGCAGATTTTCCTTGACGGTCGTCTTGCCTGACCCATTGGGACCGGCAAACATCCGGCACCGACTTGGTTCAACTTGCACGGTGGCGGCTTTTTTTAGAAGAGACGGATGCTTTGACTCGCGGAATCGACTTTAACACCGTAATACGGCCTTCGGCATCTTGTCGAATGAGTTCGCCATTGACGACTACTGTAAAGGGATTTCCTGAACTCATCGCACGGCTCTGAGCCGCGGTAAGACCAGCTAAGGCCGCCTTGATATCGCGCTCTTCGTCTTGAGTCAGATTGTTTTTGGTCATTATTCACCGCACCTTTGAGTTGCTTTCATTATAGAATTGAATCGGCTGCTTTTCCAGAAATCCTCAATTCTTCGCGAAACTCTTCCCATTCCCGTTCTTGTTCTTCCACTTGTCCCGCGGATCGGCGGCCATTGAGGGCTTTGGTTTTTCGGCCAGCATCCGGATGTTGCCGGGGCCGAGGTATTCCTCCAAACGTCGCCGCAATTCGGGATCGATCCCGACGCGCAGGGTTTCGCTCTTGAGCGACACGCGCGCGCCGTCTTGCAGCCAGAGCGAAAACTCGACGTCGCATGCGCCGGGATAGCCGCGCAGGATTTCCGCCACCGCGTCGATTCCCTTTTCGCCGTGTTGCTCTTCGTCGATGCGGATGCGGATCCCCTTGGTGAAGCGCTTGGCCAAATCATCCATCGGGATGATTTCGTTGACGATCAGATTCACTTCGTCGCTCCCTTCGCGGCGGTCGATTGACCCGCGCACCGCGACGATCGAATCGGCGACGGCCAGATGCCCATGCACCGCAAAGTCGCGCGGCCAGAGGATGCAGCGCATGATGCCGTCCATGACTTCGAGGTCGAACATCACGTACCTGGTGTTCGTCTCGCCCGGCTTGGGATTCTTGGTATTCGAAAACTTGAGTGCGGCCATCATCCCGCCGAGCATGACCTCGGTCCGGTGCTTCAACGTCGCGCACTGCGGGCTCGTGTGCGTGCAGTACGCATTGAGCATCGCTTGATGCTCCGCTAGCGGATGGCTCGTCAGGTAATAGCCCAGAACCTCTTTTTCGCAGATCAGTTTTTGCTTCTCGTCCCACTCCGGCAAGTCAGGCAGCAACAGTTGCTTGGCCCGTTCCTCGGCCGGCTCGTCGTCACCGCCGAAGAGGTTCGTTTGCCCCGTTTTTCGGTCATTTGCGGCCGCCGCGCCCGTCTGCAGCGCCCGGTCT
>JBGSSS010000138.1:0-27063 GCA_041736895.1 Pirellulales bacterium | reverse complement strand
ATCTTCGTCCTTTTGTAAGCGCGACCCAAGCGCCTGCATCTCCATCGTCACTCCGGAGAACCCTTGCAGCAGCGTGTCGTGCAATTCCCGCGCAATGCGGCTGCGCTCGTCGTTGATCGCCGCGGCGTGTTGCTTCAGCTTTTGCATCCGCAGCCGATACCACGCCGCAATGCCCGCCGCCGCAAAGCCAATGCACGCCGCGAGGAACCACCAGCGCTGATAAAGCGCCGGCTCGATGGAAAAGTTCAGCGGCTCGGTGAGGTCATTGCTCTGCCCATCGATATTCGTCGCGGCGAGTTGAAATTCGTATCGCCCCGGCGGCAGGTTCGTGTAGATCGCCTCGCGCCGCGTTCCGGCATTGATCCATTCGCGATCGTAGCCGTCGAGCTTATATCGAAACGTGATCCGCGCCGGCGAGGCATAGCTGAGGCCCGTGTAGCGGAAGATGACGTTATTCGATCCGGCTGGCAGACTCATGCCGTCGCTGACATCGACCGCTTGGCCGTTGACGATTGTCTCCTCGAGCACGACGGGGATCGGCGGTAGCTTGCGGCGCGCTTGTTTGGAATCGGCGATGATCAGGCCGCGGATCGTGGTGAACCAAATCTTGTCGTCGCTCATCTTCCAAACCGCCGGTTGAATCCCGGGCCGGCATTCGATCGTGCGCTGCGATTCCGTGGGGCTGTAAGTTTCGCAGTTGAGCGTCTTCTGAATGCCCGCGGCCATGTGCCGCAACTCGGTTCGGGCGACCGAAAAGATCCCTTTGCTGCACGCCAGCCAAAGCCGGTCTTGCTCATCGGCGGTGATGCCGTAGATGTCGTCGTCGAAGAGCCCGTCCTTGGTCGTGAAGGCCGTGACATGCTCGCCGTCAAAGAGCCGCAGCCCTTCGCCGCGCGTGCCGATCCAGATCAGGCCTTCGCTGTCCGAGAATATTGCATCGCAAACAGCGTTGGATTTCACATCGAGCGCGCGGAACTTGCCGTCTTCGGCGAGGAAGACGCCTTGCCCCTCGGTAGAAACAACCAAGCCGCCGCCGCGAGATGCGGCGATGGCGAGAATCGGCGCGTTTGGCAGACCCATCTCCTGCGCTGCGATAAATTTCCCTTCGCGCAGCGACGCGAGTCCTGCTTCGGTGCCAGCCCACAGAACACCTTGCCGATCGACGTGCAGAGAATTTATTCTGTTGGAGGCCAGACCTTGCTCCGTCGTCAGCGTCTCGATGATTTTTCCTTCGCGCAGCAGATTGACGCCTTGCTCCGTCCCGATCCAGAGACCGTCTTTCGGATCATTGGCCAACGAGAGAATCGTATCGCTCGCCAAGCCGTCTTTCACGGTCAGCGTTTGCACATGCTTGCCATCGTAATTGGCGAGTCCTGCGCCCGTCGTGCCGATCCAGATCTTACCCGCGCGGTCCTCGATCACTGGCCCAACGTCATTGCTCGGCAGCCCTTCGTTGGCGGTGAAGGGAATTGTGCGGCGATCGACGAACTCGTTGAGGCCGTGTTTGGTGCCGACCCAGAGATGGCCCTCATGATCTTCGCAGATCGCATGGACGGCGCTTTGCGAAAGGCCGTCCTTGGTGCCGTAGTTTTCGATTTCTTCGCCTTGGATGCGAACGAGTCCGCCTTTGGTGCCGACCCAAATCGTTCCATCAAGCGAACGATGGAGCGAAAGGATGTGGTCGTTGGCGAGCCCGTTGGCGTCGTTGTACCAGGTGTTGTCTTTGGGTGTGCGGCGAATCAGGCCGTCCGTGGTGCCGATCAAGAACGCGTCGCTTGTGCTGAGTAGTGTGGTGATTGTCAGTGGCTTCGAGACGGTTGCCGGCGGTAGTTGTGAAAAGTTTTCCCCATCCCAGTGCCAGAATTGCCCGCTGCTAGCTGCGGCCCAGAGATCTCCGCCATTTCCCGTGAGAGCGGCGATGTTCGCCGAGGCAACAGTTCCCGAGACAGGCACGACTTTGTTCTCGGCGAGTTTCGCCAAGCCGCGCTCGGTGCCGACCCAAAGCACATTCTGTTGATCGACATATAAGCATTGCACATTGCCTGAAGACAGACCTTCGGCTGTGGTGAAATGTTTCGCGACGCCGGACTTGTACTTCACCAGCCCGCTCGAACCCGTCGCGATCCAGAGCGTGTGCTGATGATCCTCGACGATCTGATTGATCCGCTCGTTCGCGAGTGAGAAGCCGCCAAGCTCCGGCATCTCGGTGAATTTCAACCCATCGAAGCGCACCAAGCCCGTCTGCGTCCCGAGCCAAAGATACCCATCCGCCGCTTGGCAGATCGAAAAAATCGTCGTGCGCGGCAGACCGTTCTGCACCTGCCAGATGCGGTGCAGGTACTGCGAGATCGAGCGGTTGGGATCAAGCGCGAAGAGCGCGTTCGCGGCGAATAGCAGAAAACTGCTCACCAGGAGCATCTGCTTGGTCGCGTTAAGAAAAGTCTTCGCCATCGGGATCAACTCGCGCGGGTTTGATCCTATTAGTTTAATCGAAAAAACTCTCCTACGGATGGGCATACCATCAGCAGGCTTGTGTTGGCGCTGAAATACGCTGTTTCTCGCACAGTGCTGGAACTCGTTGCTCAGCGTTTTACACCCGATACTTCACCACGCCGCCGACGATGACGGTCGTCGCGCGGCCGATGAATTTCGCGCCGTGGTAAGGGCTGTTGCGGCTTTTCGACGGCGACTTGTTGACGTCGTAGGTCCACGCGACCTTCGGATCGATGATCGTGATGTCGGCATCCGCGCCGATGCCGAGGTGGCCCTTCGGGATGTTCAGGATCTTCGCCGGATGGAGCGTCAGCTTGGCAATCGCCGTCGGCCAATCGAGAATCCCTGGCTCGACCAAGTGCGTGATCGTCAGCGGCAAGCACGTCTCCAATCCCAAGATTCCGAACGGCGCTTGATCGATTTCGCGCATCTTCTTTTCCGGCGCGTGCGGCGCGTGGTCGGTGCAGATCGCGTCGATCGTGCCGTCCTTTAGGCCGGCGATCATCGCCTCGACATCGCGCTGCGTTCGCAATGGCGGGCTCATCTTGTAATTCGAGTCAAACGTCCGCATGCATTCGTCGGTCAAGGTAAAGTGATGCGGGCAGACTTCGGTCGTCACGCGAATCCCGCGGCGACGCGCGTCGCGGACCAATTCCACCGCGCCGGCGGTCGAGATATGCAAGACATGCAAACGCCCGCCGGTCGCTTCGGCCAGCGCGATGTCGCGGCTGATCATGATCTCTTCGGCGGTCGCCGGCATGCCGACGAGGCCGAGCTGCAGCGAGACGAGACCTTCGTGCATGACCGCGCCGCGAGTAAGTTCGAGCACTTCTTCGTGGTTCATGATCGGGCGGTCGAACATCCGCGCGTATTCGTAGGCCCGGCGCATCAGTTCGGCATCGAAGACCGGCGCGCCGTCGTCGGAAAAGCCCACGACTCCGGCTTGCACGAGCTGCCCGATCTCGGCGAGTTCCTTGCCCTCGCGATTTTTGCTGACGCAAGCGATGACGTAAACGTGGCAGTTGTCGGCGCGTTCGGCTTGATGCTGAATGAATTCGACCGCGGCTTGCGTGTCGAGCGGCGGCGACGTGTTGGGCATCACCGCGACGGCCGTGAACCCGCCGGCGAGTGCCGAAGCCGTGCCGCTGGCGATGGTTTCGTCTTCTTCGCGTCCCGGTTCGCGCAGGTGAACGTGCATGTCGATCAGACCCGGCGCGACGATCTTGCCCGAGGCGTCGAGAATCTCGTCGTGCGGCGAAGGATGCGCGTCGAACGCCGCGATTCGGCCATCCGCAATCAAGACATTGGTCACGCGATCAACGCCGTGCGCCGGATCAATGACGCGGCCGTTCTGGATGATGAGGCGCTTCGGAGAATTGCGGCGATCGCTAGGCATGGCAGGAGACAGGAGTGCAGGATGACAGGAATACAGGATTTTTTATTCAAAGCCGTTTAGCGGCGACCCGAAGGGGAGCGTTCCCTCTGCTACTTCTTCGCACACAGCAACAACCACAGCGCCGCCATCCGCACCGCGAGGCCGTTGTTCACTTGATCCAGGATCAACGAATGCGGCCCATCAGCCACATCGGGCGTAATCTCGACGCCGCGATTGATCGGACCCGGGGCGAGGATCAGCACATCGCGCTTCGCTCGCGCCAGCCGCTCGCCGTTCATCGTGTACAGCAAGCCGTACTCGCGGATCGAAGGAAACGGCCGGAGCGTTTGCCGTTCGAACTGGATGCGGAGCAAGTTCAACGCATCGCAGCGAGGCAAGATCTCGTCCAGGTTGTGCGCCACCTCGACGCCAAACTCTTCCCACTCGCGCGAGACGAGCGTCGATGGCCCGCAGACAATCACATGCGCGCCGAGTTTCTTCAGTCCCCAAATGTTCGAGCGAGCAACGCGGCTGTGGGCGATGTCGCCGACGAGTGCGACGGTCATCCCGGCAATCGACCCACGGCGTTCGCGGATCGAGAGGATATCGAGCAGGCCCTGCGTCGGGTGTTCGTGCGCGCCGTCGCCGGCATTGAGGATCGCGACCTTCAAATGCTGCGCCAGCAAGTGCGGCGTCCCGGGCGAACTGTGCCGCACGACGACCGCATCGACGCCCATCGCTTCGATGTTCCGCGCCGTGTCGATAAACGTTTCGCCTTTGCTCAGGCTTGAACCCGAGGAAGAAAAGTCGATCGTGTCGCCCGACAGCCGCCGCGCGGCGAGCGAGAAGCTGGTGCGCGTGCGGGTCGAATTTTCGAAGAACAGATTCGCGACCGTCTTGCCCGCCAAGAGCGGCAACTTCGTCCGACAGCCATTGGTCGCCTGCTTAAGCTCCGCCGCCGTGTCGAGGAGCGTCGTGACTTCCTCGGCGGTGAGACTTTCCAAATCCGTCAAATGCCGTTGCTGCCAAGTCGCGGGAAATTCAGGCAGAGCGGGCGCGGCCGTGGACATACGGATCACTTGGGGATTGATTTGGTAACAACAGCTTCAAGTCGGGTGCCACTGGCTTTGCCAGTGCTTGAATGACTCGGCCGTCACACAAGCTCGCACTGGCAGAGCCAGTGGCACCCAAATTCATGGCGGCATACAGTTCAAAGCCGCCATTTCCGCCGAATTTTAGCAGCTAGCAACCTAGTTGAACAAGGACGTTCAGTTTTCTGGGTGGCTGGGGTCGAAGTGTACTCACTTCGCCCCCAGTCCTCACGCTGGGGGCTTCGTTGCGCTGCGACCCCAGCCACCCAAAATTAATCTATTTGGCGGACTTGATCTTGCGGCGAAATGCGGGGTTTCCTACGATTCGCTCGCATTTCTCCCCTGGATTTTTAGACGCTGATTTTTGCGCGCCTATTTCGAGAAGTTTTTTTATGCCGCACACAACTTCGATTGCCGTTCTGCGAAACTTGGCCGTTCAGGCAATCTTCGTAGGCTTTCTTTGGACGTGCGGCGGCTGTGCGCAGCAGCTTGCGCGCAATGACGAGGCGATGCGGCAACTCGACGAACTGTCGCCGGCGATCAAGGTCGATGCCTCGCCTGTCGGCTCTGCCGGCATGACCAATCGCGACTTGCAAGCGCGGCAGCAAGAGCGCAACGACTTGCGCCACGACGCGCCGCAAGAACCGCTGCAACAACGGCGCGGCGGCGCGGAGACTACCGCTCCGCGTTTCCAACCAGCGCCAGCGAATTCACCGACGGCTCCGCGTTTCCAACCGGAACAGTCGAGCACGACTTCACCCGCGGCGCACACGGTTGCCGCGGCTCCCGGAGGAGCACCGCAGCAACTTTCGCCTGCCACCGAAGCCGAATATCTCAAAGCCCTCGACCAGGCCGGGATCACCGATCCCATCGAGCGGACGCAGATGCTCTCGGACCTTGCCGCCACCGAACCGCGCCACCGCGGGATCATGTTGCGTATGCTCAAGGCCAGCCACAGCCAACGCCAGCCCAAGGCGGTTGCCGCGCGTTCGCCTGCGTACGACCGCGAGCTAACACCCGATGCCGTGGCGTACGAGCCAAACGAGGAACCAACGCCGCGCCGCCGCGATCATCTGGCGATGGTGCATGAGGATGTCAGAGACCATTCGTCCCTTTCCAAGAAACGATATCCTGATGTCGTGGTCAGGCCGGCCATCGATCCGCAGGACCACCCTGAAGCTCGCGTCAGTTCCGCGGGCCAGAATCCGATTCGGCAGGCATCGCACTTGGAGCCCGAAGCGCCGCGTGAGACAAAGACAGCGGATGCATCGCCAAAGGCACAAGATCCCGAGCAGCTCTTTCGCGAGGCGCTCGCCGGGATGGAGAAACAACTCAAGAGCGGCACCTCTGATCGTTCGGCCGAGATCGCAGCGATTCGGCTGCGCTTGCTGCAAGCGCTCGCCGGGCAGCGCGACGCGGCGCTCGAACCAGTGCCGAATCTTTCGCCGGCGCAGCAAGAATTCCTCAGCCAACAAGTTTACGCCCTCGCCGCGCTCGTCGATCAACAGGGCAACGCCCTCTGGTCGCGCCGCGCCGCGCTGACCGCCGAGCACTTGCAAACAGCCGCGGACAAGCTGAGCCAACAAGCGGGCTTGCAAGTGCGCAACGCGCAGCTCTGCACCGAGATCAAATCGTATGGCAACTACACAACGTTCGCGAAGCAAACCTTCCGCCCGAATCAAGATGTTCTGCTCTACGCCGAGTTGGATCGCTTCAAAACGAGCAACACCGAGCGCGGTTTTCACACGAAATTTCACGCCGCATATCAGATCCTCGACCGCAACGGCCGCAAGATCGTCGAGAAGGAACTCGGGCTCGCTGAAGAGCACAGCCCCGTCCGCCGCCGCGATTATTTTGTCTCGTACCTGGTCCGCTTGCCGGCCGAATTGCAGGGCGACGAGTACACGCTCAAGCTCATGATCGAAGATCAACTCGGGTCGCAAGTCGGCGAAACGAGCGTCCGCCTGATGATCGAAGGCGCCGCGCCGGCGGTGAGTTCCGCTTCGTTGCCGCTGCTCTTGCCGAATGATCGACGATAAATCGACTATCACTAAGCCCAGGCTGATTTGAATTTAGGTCCGGAGGACCGCAAGGATTAAGCCCAGGCCGTGAGGCCTGGGAAGCTTCGCCTCAACAAGCGAAGGTCCGGAGGACCGGCACAAGTGTCGACCTTCCAGGCCTTTCGGATTGTCATTGGCGCAAACCCAGCCCTGACGGACTGAGCTTAAGCATTCCGGTCCTCCGGACCTAAACAAATATCTGAACACTTGACGCGAGCGATTTGTTAATGACGTAGGCCGTCCGTTATATTGCGTACTTTCCTTGCTCGTTGTGACCCCCATGACCCTCTTGATCGATGGCTACAACTTGTTGCATGCCAGCGGGCTCCTCGGTCGTGGTCGTGGCCGTGGAGTTCTCGAAAGCTCACGGCAGGCGCTGCTGAATTTCTTGGCGAATTCTCTGCCCGAAGCCGATGTCGCGCGCACGACCGTGGTGTTCGATGCGCATGAAGCGCCGTGGGGTTCGCTGCGCCGGTCGAACGTGTCGGGCATCTCGGTGATCTTCGGTTCGAGCGAGCTCGATGCCGACAGCGTGATCGAGCAGTTGATCCTCGAGGACTCCGCGCCGAAACGGCTTACGGTCGTGTCGAGCGATCATCGCTTGCATCGCGCGGCGAAACGCCGCAAGGCCACGCCCGTCGATAGTGATCAATGGTTCCGCGACGTGATCCGTGCCCGCGCCGCGCGGCAACAGCCGAACCCCGACGTCGTCATCAAACCCGACGGCCCGTTCACCGATGGCGAGGTCGACTACTGGCTGCGGCATTTTGGGTTGGAGGAAAGTTCGCGCAAGGAAGCCGAAGACACGAAAGACATGAAGGTGAAAAAAGTTGAACAGCAGGGCGCAAAGGACGCCAAGAAAGGCCGGGGCAAGTGAACCCCCGCCAAAAACCTGTCTGGCTCCCTCCCCTGAACGGGGAGGGCTGGAGAGGGGTGATTGAGTTACGGCAAGCGCTGTTTTCAGAATTAATACTATGCATCAAGGGCTTTGCCCCATTCTAGATCTTCTCTCGCTCGCCCCCCCTCCCTAACCCTCCCCGCAAGGGGGAGGGGACCAGACAGATTTCTTTATTGGAGAGTATTACTTCCAAATAACGCTTCTGTTCTCCGCTGCCTATGGAACTCCTGATCATAATCCTCTCGGATTCCCCTCAGTAATTTATCCTTACCCCGCGCGCCGTCAGTTCACGCACATACTCGCGCACCGTCGTAAACGGCACCGCATCGTAGCCGGCGGCTTTCGCGCCGGCGATGTGGCCCAGGATGTCGTCGGTGTAGAAAATCTCGTGCGGTTCGACACCCGCGAGTTTTGCCGAACCGGTGAAGATCGTGCGATCGGGTTTGCAAGCTTTCAACTCATAGCTCAGCGCGAATACCGAAAACGGCCCGCTCAGGATCGCGTGATACCGCTGCGTGACATAATGCCAGTGGCTCGGACAAGTGTTCGAGAGGATGCCCAGGCGATAGCCCGCGTTTTCAAGCGCCGTGACGACGGGCCAGAGCTCGTAGTTCGGCGTGAAGATATCGCTGATTGCGTGATCGAGCGCCGGCCAGTCGATGCGGCCGCCGGTTTGCTCCTCGAACTCGCGATGGAATTCAACCGTGTTGACGCGGCCATCTTCGAAGCACGCCATCAGATCGCTGGCGTAGATCGTCTGCCACACGAGTTCCGTTGACAGTCCCGTCAACTCGGCGATCTTGCGCGTCGCGCGTTGGTGATCGAAGAAGAGCAGGACATTGCCGAGATCGAAGTAAATAAACTTTGGAGACTTCATGTCTGTATTACTTTGAAAAAGCTCCTCTTCGAGTCGCCGCTAAACGGGGAGTTTTTTCTTACGGCAGCTCTTCGATCACGATCTCCTTGTACCATGCTTCGGTCGGATTGCCTGCATGAATCTGCAACGCGATGAAGCCGTTCTGTTCGATCGCGTCGTCCGGTTCTGTGTAATCGACGCTTTGCACGCCGTTGATCCAAAGCTGGATGCGCTTCCCCTCAGCGCGGATGCGGTAGTCGTTCCACTCGCCTTTCTTAAGCACTTTGAGCACTTCGTCTTGCTTGTCTTGGCCGGCGAGCATTTTCTTGCGCCGCGATTCGTCGTACAGCGCGCCCCAGTAGCCGTTGCCCAGATCCGCTTGATACCCGATCATCTCATGATGATTCGGAATGCGGCGGCTGCGAAATTGGATGCCGGCGTTGGCCTTGTCGTCGCCGATGACTTTGAACTTGAGACGCAGTTCGAAATTCTTGTACTCCTTGGTTGAGGCGAGAAACTCGTTGCGCGGGATTTTCTCCTTGAGCTGCCCGCCGACAATCGCGCCGTCTTCGAGGCGAAAAACCTTTTGGTTCCCTTCCCAATTCGTGAATGTCTTGCCGTCAAACAATGTGACAGGTTCCGCGGCCACGGCAAGGGAACTGATCAAGCCGAAGCCAATCGCCAATAAGATTCGTGTATTCATCGCGCACTCCCGGCAGGAAAAATTGAGTGAAGCTCCTGCGAATAGTTTAGCGAAGCGGCGGGATTGCAGGAAGAAAAAAGAAACAGGCGGAATGAAATGTAACAGGTTTGGCTCCCTCCCCTGAACGCACAAGGGCTGGGGAGGGGTGATGGCGCGAGAGTTGACTCCGGGTTTATGAAATACTATGCATCGAGGACTTTGAGCTGTTCTATATCTTCTCCTGCTCAATACCCCCTCCCTAACCCTCCCCGCAAGGGGGAGGGGACCAAACCATTTGTTATTCAGGGACCTGTTTCCTTCTTACTGCTTCCTCCTTCCTTCTTCCTCCTTGTCACTCCGCCATTGAACTGTCACATTGGATGAAGTCCCACTCACACGATTCGCGTCACCGCTTTGACTTATGTCCAATCCCTATGAACCGCCGCAGTCACGGCCCTCGCGGGCGGTCCTCATCCGCCGCGCGCTGCGCTTGCGCTGCCCGCTCTGCGGCACGGGCAAGTTGTTTCGCACCTGGTTCAAGATGCAGCAATCGTGCGCGCACTGCCGGCTGAAATTCGAGCGCGAACCGGGGTACTATCTCGGCTCGATCTACATCAATTACGGCCTCACCGCCGTGCTGATGACCGCCGGCTACATGCTGGGCGTCGTGTTCAAGTGGGCCGCACCGTCGACGCTGCTCTGGACGGCGTTCGGATTCACGATCGTGTTCCCGCTGCTGATGTTTCCGTTCTCACGCGCGCTATGGCTCGCGTTCGATCTAGCCTGGGACCCGCCGGAGGAGAGCGATTTCGTCGAGTAGGTGCGGCTGTGCCGCACAAACGCAGCGGACTATTCGTAGCGAAAGCTTGGGCAGAAGATCTATCTTCCCCCGCGCTTGCTGACCGCGGAGCTTTCAGTCCTTAGAAAGTTTGCTCGTTGCCCGGCACAGCCGGGCCTACGTTTACTTCCTTCTCACGCTTCGCTTTGTTGACCGCGCGATAGATGGCCAACCCCCAACCCGTGAGGATCGTCGTCGGCGCGGCGAGCATCCAGAGCACGCTGTAGTAGTAACCCTTGGCGATGTTCGTCTTGTGCGGGTCTTTGGAGTTGAAACCCTCCTTGCAATTGGGGCATGCGGCAGCCGAACTGACAAGCGCGGCGACAAGCATCAGGGCCAACGCGAGCGGGCGGAGGAATCGCAGGATCGTTGGAAGTGGAGACATCGTTGGGCTTCGCAAGGAAAGGTTGTCGCCCTCGCTAACGCTACGGGCTACAACTGGGAGAACACTTCAATTTTACGTCAAACCGCCGTCTGCGGGTAGAGGATGTACAAAAAGAGATAAATCAGGACGCCGGTGACCGAGACGTAAAGCCAAATCGGCAGCGTGATTTTGGCGATGCGGTTGTGTTCGGCGCGGCGATTTTGGTAGCCGAGCCAGATCGTCCGCAGCGCCAGCACGGGGACCGCGGCGGCCAGGATTACGTGCGAGATCAGCATGGCATAGTAGAAGTACTTCACGGCCCCTTGGCCGGTGAACTTCACGCTGCCGGCCATAGCGTGGTACGTTAGGTAGCTGATCAGGAACACGACCGAAACACCAAACGCCCCGACCATGACGCGGCGATGCGCCGTCTCGCGGCGCGCCTTGATCAGGATGAATCCAAGGATCAACAGTACCGTGGCGAGCCCGTTCAACGCCGCGTTGACCGTGGCCAACGGATGCGGCGCGGCCGTGGCCGCTGCATTGACCGTGTCGGCGAGCAGCAGCCAACTCATCGCGCCACCTCGGCCTTGACCGGTTGTTCCGCCAGCGGTTGCTCCGCTTCCTTGTTCGAATCCGGCGCAGGTTCCGCGAGCGCCTTGGCAATCAATTCTTTGATCTGTTGCATCTCCTCGGCGCGGTCCTCTTCGCTGCCGCGCAACAACGCGAAATATTTCTTGCGATTGCCGTCGCGGCCGAACACGATGATGTACTCGCTGTGATCGGATCGCTGGTAGGTGAGCTTCACATCCGCGGCGATATTTTTTGCGATGTAATCGAAATTGCCCGTCAGCATGTGCCAGCGCAGCGGGTCGCCGTGGAAGCCTTGCTGATAGCGTTGCAAATCGGAGGGCGTGTCGATTTCGGGATTGCAACTGATACTGACAAAATGCAAGTCGGGATTTTTAAACTCTTGCTGCAGTTCGGCCAGCTTGCGGTTCAGTTCCAAGCACTCCTTGTTGCAGTTTTGAAAAAAGAAGCTCAGGACCCAGACCTTGCCGCGCAGCTCATCCGAGGTAAACAGCCGGCCGTTTTGATCGGTCAGGACAAATTCGCCCGGTTCGAGATTTTTTTCCTTGGCCAGTTTCGCGTAATCGACACGGTCGTAGCGCGTCATCGCGCGCGCCTGCTCGCGCCAGCCGGTCATTTTGAATAATAGGTAGCCCGTCACGGCCGCGACGAGAATCATGAGCCAAAGCAGAGTCGCCTTCATAACAAATCTCCCGCGGAGCGCCGCCCCGCTGTCAACCAAGCCAAGCCGCACGTCCCAATGACGAACGCGGCGGTAATCCCCAAACTCAAACCAAACGACGGCAGCTTGTCGGGCATGACCTGCTGGAGCGTTGCTGCGTCCGCGCCCCAATACAACAAATGCCGCACCAGCGCGACGCCGTAGGTCAGCGGATTCAGCCGCACGATCCAGCCGACCACCGAATCGCCGGCTTGAAAAAACGCCCCGCTGAGCAGCCACATCGGCAGCAGGAACACGCTCATCAAGGCATGAAACCCCTGCGTCGAATCCAACCGCCACGCCATCGTGAAGCCAATCGCCGTGAGGGCGAGGCCGAGGACAAACAGTGCTGGAATTGTTAGCAGCACACCCGTCCAAGGCAACGGCACGCGGGTGAGCGCGCCGAGCAGGAGAAAGATGCTGGCCTGCGCGACGGCGATCAGTGTGCCGCCGATAAGCTTCCCCAGCACCATCGCGAGGCGCGGGGCGGGCGAGGTGAGGACACCTTGCAGGAAGCCCTCGCGGCGGTCTTCGATGATCGAAATCGTCGCGAAGATCGCCGTGAAGAGCAGAATTAACACCAGCGTGCCGGGAAAGAAGTAAATGCTGTAATCGACGCCGCCGACACTTTTTTCATTGACACGCATCGAATCGGAAAAACCCGAGCCGAACAGCAGCCAGAACAAGATCGGCTGCCCCAGCGCGCCGATCACGCGATTCGGCTGGCGCACGAAACGAACCCACTCGCGCCAGGCCAGGCTGGCAATAGCGGGGTACATCGCGGCGGGTTGTGTTGCTTCCCGTTTCGGATTTGCTTGGGAAGCATCGTAAGGGTTCATCACATCAAGTCGTAATAAAAAATCCCATGATCCGAGCGGCTGCAATCCCTCCGGGATTGTCGATGATGTTCTTGGTATTCCGGTGGTGCGCCGCGTTGCGGCGACCACCGGCTAATGGCTGTTATCCCTTCGGGATAAATACTTCATGCGTAAATCTGAACTTCGGATTCGATGCGTATCTGATCAGTGACAATCCGTTTGATCAGTTCAATCAGTGCCCCTTTTTCTTTTCTTCCTTTGGAGTCGTGTAAAACCCGCGCCCGGTCCGCGCGATGAAGACGTCTTCGAGTGTCGCCTTGCCGAGGTGGATGCCGTTGATGCGGTCGGGGAACGTTTCGACGAGCCGTTCGACCCAACGGTGCGCGTCCGTCGCTTCGATCCGCACCGCGGCGTCGATGACCCGCGCGGGGAGCTGAAATTTCTCGCTGATCGCCGCGACGAGTTCCGCCGGTTCGTCGGTCTCGATCGCCAACGACTCGCTCGCGATCGCCGCGCGCAATGTCGACGGCTTGTCCAGAGCGACCAACTTGCCGGCGTCAAGGATCGCAACGCGGTCGGCGCGGTCGGCTTCGTCGAGGAAGTGCGTCGTGAAGACGACAGTGATTCCGGCAGACTCCTGTAGCTCGCGGACCTGCGTCCAGAGCTCGCGGCGAGCCAGCGGATCGAGGCCCGTGCTTGGCTCGTCGAGCAAGAGGATCGTCGGCTCGTGCAATAGCGCCTTGGCGATTTCGACGCGGCGTTTGAGTCCGCCCGAGAGCGTTTCGACGCGGTCGTTCGCGCGTTCGGCGATGCCGAGCCGCTCAAGCAGTGCCGCGGATCGTTCGCGAATCGCGCTCGTGCTCAGCCCATACAGCCGGCCTTGGCACCAGAGGTTCTCGCTAACGCGCAGTTTCTTGTCGAGGCTCGGGGCCTGGAACACGATGCCGAGCCGTCCGCGAATCTCGCGCGCGTGCTCGACCAAGTCGAGGCCGGCGATTCGGAGCGTTCCCTGTTGGGGGCGGAGCAGCGTACTCAGCACGCGAAAGAGCGTCGTCTTGCCGCCGCCGTTGGGGCCGAGGATCGCGAAGCATTCGCCCGGCTGAATCGCCAGCGTCAGTTCGTCGAGCGCCACCCGCTCGCCGTAGCGATGCGTGAGGCGGTCGATTTCGATCAGCGGGGCGTTCATTGTCTCCCAGGTTACTTTCACTGATGGATGGCACGGCGAAGGGCGTGGTTGTATCCACCTTAATTTCCCACAACCTTCCCATTGGTCAGGGTGTGCCACCCGATGCATTTACTTGTTCAAATCGTTCTTCACCGGCGTGGGATCGGGCTTCTTCTGCGGCTCCGTGTGCTTGTCGCCGTGCTTGTACTTGGGATTCAGATCTTCTTTATTGGCCATGTTGTTCTTCCGTTCGTCCGCGGCCCAATTGTTCCGCAAGCCGACGTCCGGCACGAGCATGAGGATCAAAAAGATCGACATCATCCCGGCGGGGATCGTCAGGACGTACTTCCAATTGGCCTCGTAGAGGACGTGCATGAAAAACAGGATCACCAACATCGCCTTGGTGCACGAGACGGCCATCATAAAGGCCCAGGTGATGTGCTTATCGAACGGCCAAGACGGGGAGAACGTCGCGAACGACATCCCCGTCAACACGCACAGCGCGATGAAGACATACCAATACTTGGCCATGCCGCCGTGGCTATGATCGTCGCCGCCGTGCGCGAGCACATCGTCAGCGTCATGGTGCCCGTCGTGGCCGTGGCCATGATCGTGCGCGGCGTCGCCCGTCAACGGTTTGACCACCGGGGCGTGAATGGGATCGGACATATTCGTAACTCTCTTCGAAAAATCTCGTTAATACTAACCCGAAGCGTAAGCGAGGTAGGAAGATTATTCCCATCACTCCCTTGCTTACGCTGCGGGCTGCTAAAGACATCAGAACAAATACAGCAGCGGGAACAGGAAGATCCAGACCAGATCGACAAAGTGCCAATACAGCCCGGTGTTTTCGATGAACCCCGCTTTACGACGATCGAGCGTTTTTGGCAGCAGGATCGCGAAAATGATCAAGCCGACGATGACGTGGATCGCGTGGAACCCGGTCAGCAAAAAGTAGGTGCTGGCCCACATGTTGCCGCCGGGAATCAGGACCGGCAGCTTGAGCCAACGGAAATGATCGTTGAGGCCGTGTTTGTGCTCGCCAGCCTTCTCCGCTTCGGAGCCATGCGGGGGCGGGGCGGGCATGATGTACTCGGCCGCTTCCCAGAGCTTTTCGGGATCTTGCGCGTCCTTATGATCCGGGTCTTGGGGCGTGTTGACGATCGCGATCACGCGGGCCAGGTGCTTGGCTTGCTCCAAATCTTCGGCGGTGAATTCGGCCTGGTCTTTTTTGACTTTGATCTCGGCGAGTACCTGGTCCCAGATTTTCGTGCTGAGCAGCGACAAATCTTGCGGCCGCAGTTTGGACAGCTCCGAGAGATTCGTCGACAGTTCGGTGACCGCTTGCTTATCTTTTTCAGACGTAAGATTGCCGGCATAGACCTTGATCCGATCGCTCACGATCGGCAGCACTTGGGTGACCAGCGTGTACTCCTCGGCCGTCAGTTTGTCCTCCGGCAGCTTGGGCAATTGCTCGGCGACGTTGATGGCGTTGAGTTCCGTCAGCTTTTCTTTGAGCGCATCATTCTTGTTAATGTCATCGATCCGAAAACGAATCGCCTGGCCGTACATGTAGTCCGGTTTTTCGTAGATGGGGCTGTGCGGCGACCAAGGGTAGATGCCGTGCGCGAATTTCGCCTGATACTCGTACCCCTTCACGCCGAGGAAGACGCAGCCAAGGATAAACGTCAGCACCATCCAGATTTTCGCCGGCCCGGGTTTGTTGGCCTTGGCCGATTCGTAGCTGAGCACGATGGTGACGCTGGAGCAGATCAGCACGAATGTATTGAACGCGCCGATCGGTTCGCTCAGGTGGACATCGTGCGGCATCGGCCAAACGAGCGCCCCGAACCGAATCACGATGTACACGCCGATCAGCGCGGCGAAGAACATGATTTCGGTCGACAGAAACAGCCACACGATCAGCTTGGGATTGGTCAGCGGCAACCCGGCGTGGTATTGCAGCTTGATATGCCCCGCGCCGTGGTCATGGCCGGGGACATGCTTGTCGTCGTGAGCAAGAATCGATTCGGAAGCGGACATAATTCAGCGTATGAAAAAAGGTTTCGTTATCTTTTGAAATCAAAGGCAAGCAACGTCATGCCACTGGCAACAGCCAGAGGATCACCATCCACAACGGCAGGTAAATCAGCGACACATGCAACAGCCGCCGGGCCGTTTGTTCCGTCGCGGCTTGTTGGAAACGATACGCGGCGACGAAGTACAACACGCCGAGCGCGAGCATCGCAGGAACACCCCACCACGCGGCGACACCCAAGCACGGCAGCAAACTCGCCGGCACGAGAACCAGCGCCGTGCGGACGGCCAAACTGCCGGCGCGCTTGCCCGTCGAATCCGTCACCGTCAGCATCCGCATCCCGGCCATTTCGTAATCGCGGCGGTAAAGCCAAGCGATCGCCATGAAGTGCGGAAACTGCCAGAGGTACATCACTAGGAACAATGTCAGCAGCCGCAAACTCGCCGGTCCGAAATCGAACGGCGCTTCGACCGCGGCCCAGCCAATCAAAATCGGCCAAGCTCCGGCCACGGCACCAATCGCCGTGTTCGAGGTCGAGCGTGTCTTAAGCGGCGTGTAAAGCAGCGTGTAGCAAATCCAAGTTCCCGCCGCCATCAGCGTCGCGAGCCAGTTCGTTTGCGCGGCCAAGAGCAGCAACCCGCCGGCGAGTGTAAGAGCGGCAAACGCGAGCACTTCGGTGGAACTGAGCGTCCCACTCGGCAGGGGGCGATTGCGGGTTCGCGGCATGAGGGCGTCTTGCTCGCGTTCGATCCATTGGTTCACGGCGCTGGCACTCGCGGCAACGAGCGCCGTCCCGAGCAGCGTCCAGACCAAACGCATCCCATCGCCCAGCGGCACGGCCAACTCGGCGCGCGTTCCGAGCAAATACGCGATCGCCACAGCGAGCAACACCAAGACCGCGATCCGCGGTTTGGTCAGTTCGAAGTACGCCGCGAGCTTCGCCGTCAGCCGATTCGGCCGCGCCAGCGAGACATCGTGAAGTTCCAGGGTGCCGGTGCTCATGCGAGTCCTCCGGCGGTGCGGGTGCGGAGGACGTTGCTTTCGCGAGTCGTTGCAGGCCGCGTTGCGGCGGGACTTTTTTCAATGCTCGCGCTGCGTTGCCGCCAGGCGACAAATGTCAGCGCCGCGGACAAGCCAAGGATCAACGAGCCGAGCGCCACATGGGTTGTCGTCGTCAGTGTCTGCTGCATGCTCCGCGCGGTTGGCTGCTCCGGAACGATCTTCCAGACCCAGGCCGGAACATTTTCCGAAGAACCAGGCCAGCCGAAATTGACGATCCACGTCCCCAATCCGAAGAACAACTGCACCACGATCAACGCCAGCAGCCAGCGGCTGCCGCGGCGGACTTCGGCCGCGGTGCGCCGCGCGAGGAACCAGAGCACCAGAATCGTCAGCGAGATGACCGACGCGCCGATCATGTGAAAGATGCCGATCGCGCGGAACTGATGCGGGTTGAGCCACTCGATCCCGTGACGGAGCTGCGCTCCCAAGACTAATTGCCCGTAGGACAAGAGTGTCGTGAGCGCTGCGAGCGGAAACACATAGGAATTGCACAGTGTCGATTTATTCTGTGGCAAGCTGCTGGGTAGCGCTTGTGTCGCACGGAATTCGCTGTTGATCGCGGCGACTTGGATCATCGTGAGGGCGAACACAATCGGGCCGGTGATACCGTGGAGCATTGCCAGGAACCGCGCGTCGAAGTTCACCCGCTGCCCGCCGAGGATCCCTTGCCCAATGACCATGAGCAGCGTCACGACGGTGAGCCACTTCGTTGTTAGGGAGAGTGATGACTTCCAAGTCACGACGCACATCACGATGCAGAGCATGCCGAGTGACGCCGCGAGCAAGCGGTGGCCATGTTCGACGAACAGATCCCACGGACCGGCGATCCACGTCGTCCACGGATACAAAAACAAGTTGTACCCATAAGTGTTCGGCCAATCGGGCACGGCCATGCCGGCGTCGGTCGTCGTGACCAGCCCGCCGATGAAGATCAGCGGCAGCGTCGCGCAGCAGATCACGATCGCCAAACGGCGGATCCAAATCGGCTGAGTGAATTGCTGGAGCATGGGACTGAGGTTATCTATGGTTCAATGTTTGAAAGCGATTACTGAAATCGAAAGGCAGATTTCCCAAGACCCCGTTTGGCTCCCTCCCCCTTGCGGGGAGGGCTGGGGAGGGGGTTCTTGGGCGCTAACTTGGAAATCACGTCAAAATGATCATCTCTTCTCAAAATGAATCCGTCTGCAATACAGAGTCAACACAAGCCCCCTCCCTAACCCTCCCCGCAAGGGGGAGGGGACCAATCCAAATTTTAAGAGGAGGGCTCCCAGGAGATAAACCCCTGGGCTTTGCGGTTCTGTCTTCTTCTAACTCCTAGCTTCTAACTTCTAGATTCTTCCCCGCTACTTATGCTGACTCGGACTGCGGGCCTTGTCCGCGTTTGGCGGCGGCTGAATCTGGGGGTAGTAATCTTCGGTCGTCTCGGGCGAGCCGTACTCGTACGGGCCGCGATAGACAATCGGTTGGAAGTCAAAATTGCCGTGCCCTGGGGGACTCGGTGCCGACCATTCCAACCCGTTGCAATGCCACGGATTTCGTCCGGCGACCGGACCGTAGAACATGCTGTAAATAAAGTTGACCGCGAAGATGATCTGCGACGCGACCATGCCGATCGCGGCCCAGGTCATGAACTGGTTCAAGGGCTGCATGTGGTTGAACAGCTCGTAGTGATACGCATCGGCCAAGCGCCGCGGGAAGCCCCCCGCGCCGAGGATGTGCATCGGGAAGAACGTGCAGTTCATGAAGATGAACGTCAGGACAAAGTGGACCTTGCCCCAGGTTTCGTTCATCATGCGGCCGAACATCTTAGGGAACCAAAAGTAGATCGCTCCAAAGACGCCCATCGCCGTCCCGGCGAAGAGAACGTAATGGAAGTGCGCGACGATAAAGTACGTGTCGTGGATGAAAATATCGACCGGTGTCGCGGCCATGAAGATGCCGGACAATCCGCCGATGATGAACATCGCGACGAACGACAATGCGAAGAGCATCGGCGTGGTGTATTGAATCTTGCCTCCCCAGATCGTTCCCAGCCAGTTGAACGTCTTGATCGCCGACGGCAGCGCGATCATCATCGTCGACACCATAAACGTCATACCGAGGCCAGGGTTCATCCCCGAGACGAACATGTGGTGACCCCACACGACGAACCCGAGCCCGGCGATGCCGGAGATCGAGTACACCATCGGCTTGTACCCGAAGAGCGGCTTGCGGGCGAAGCAGCTAATGATATCGCTAACCATGCCCATCGCGGGCAAGATCATGATGTACACGGCCGGGTGCGAGTAGAACCAGAACAAGTGCTGCCACAGGAGCGGCTGGCCGCCGCCCGCGGAATTCATGTGGTTGCCGACGATGTTCCCTTCGGGGCTGAAGAAGCCTGTTCCGAGCGAGCGATCCATGAGCTGCATGAAGCCGGCGGCGGTCAACACGGGCAGAGCAAACGCTTGCAACAGCGCGGTGATGAACATCCCCCAGATCGTCATCGGCAAGCGGAACATCGTCAGACCCGGCGCACGCATCTGGATGATCGTGGTCAAGTAATTGACCGAACCCATCATCGACGAGATGCCGACAAACGTCAGGCCCAGGAGCCAGAGCGTCTGGCCATTGAGACTGCCGGGTGAGGCGGCCGTATTGGTGCTGATCGTGGGGTAACTGGTCCAGCCGGCCGCGGCGGCTCCGCCTTCGACGAAGAAACTGCCGCCGAAGAAAAAGAACGCCGGCCACATGAACCAGTAGCTCAGCATGTTCAATGTCGGGAACGCCATATCGTCGGCCCCGATCATCAGCGGAATCAAAAAGTTGCCGAACGCGCCCGCGAGGATCGGGATCATGACCAAAAAGATCATCACACTCGCGTGCATCGTGAAGAGCATCGTGTAGGCTTCGGGCGGCATCTGGCCCCCTTCGGCCGGAAAGTTAGCGCCATACAGCGGCACCGACGACCAGGGGTACGCGATCTGCCAGCGCACGGCGAGCGCGAGAAGCCCGCCGATGACGAACCAGATCAACGTCGAAAAGAGAAACTGAATCCCGATGACCTTGTGGTCTTTCGAGAAGACATACGTGCTCCAAAAACTCGCGGCATGGCCGTGGTCATCGTGCGCGTGGGCGGAGGGCAGTGAAACGGTACTCATTATTGGGCACTCCCAGCGGCAGTCGCCGCTTGCGGATCAACAGTGGCGGATTGTTCTTGAAACTTTCGGCGGAGGAAACTTCGGTATTCTTCAGGCGAGTGGACGATGACTCGGCCTTTCATCGCGTAATGGCGGGCGCCGCAATGCTCGGCACAGACGATCTCGAAGTCGAGCGGGACATTGGGATCGGTGCGCACCACCTTGAACCAGACCGGAATCTTCATCCCCGGCACGGCGTCTTGCTTGACGCGCAGGTTCGGGATGAAAAAGCTGTGCAAGACGTCCTGGCTCTTGAGCGAGACGATGACGTCTTCGTTCGCCGGAACATGCAGTTCATTGACGTCAAAAATATCGTCCGGCGTGCCCAAACGGCCGTCAGCGCCGGGATAGCGAATCCGCCACTCCCATTGCCGCGCGGTGACCTCGACCGTCGCCAACAGATCGTCGTCCTTGCCCTCCAGATCCGGGTTCGGGCCGGCGACGCCGTCGGGACCGTACATCGGGTTTTGCATCTTGGCTTCCGCCCACGAATTGAACTGCACGATCGCCATAAAGAGGAGCGTCGCGGCCGGAATGATCGTCCAGACGATTTCCAGGCTGTGGCTGCCGTGCGAATACTTGACCGGCTCCTTGTTCGTGTTGGCATCGTACTTCCACATGAAGTAGAAGAGGATGAACTCGGTCGCGAGGAACACCACGCCCGTCAGCGCGAGGATGAAGTAGTAGAGCTTGTCGATTTCATGGCCGTGTTCCGAATAGTCGTCCGGCAGCCATATCGGCTTGTCCCAAAACCAGGTGGTCGGCGCGACGGCGAAACACAGCGTCCCAAAGACGAGCGTCACCAAGGCCATTAAACTCCAGTACTTCGACACGTCGTTATCCTTGTAGCTGCGGTAGTGCGTTGTGTTGTGCGTGATTGGCGAAACGGCTAGCTCGAACGAAGTTTTTTGTTTCGCCCGCGCTGACGCGTCGGGTGGGGATTGCTAATTGGTCTCGCGCGACGGCGCGATTTGTTCTTGATCAAAGCGGAGTTGCCCGCCGGCATCGTAGGGGAGACTCAACACGTAGGCGATGATCGCCCATTGTTCTTCGGGGGTCTTGAGTTGGTTGGCGTGCCCGGGCATGCCGCTCCCGCTAATGCCCGCGAGAATGCGATAATACAAATCGATGGGCCGGCGTCCGCCGCGATAGATTCCGCTCCGCAAATTTCGCGGCAGAATGTGGCGCGGCTTCAGCGAGTATTCCTGGATCAACGCCAGTTCCTTGCTGCTGTCTTTATTGTCGTTGAGCGCTTTATTCACTTCGGTCGTCCAAAAGTCGTAATTCTCGACTTGGCCATCGCCCAACGCCGTGGTGCCGTGGCATTTCTTGCAATCACCCGCTCCAAAGAAAAGCTTGTGCCCCTTTTCCACGTACTCGGGGTTCGTGAGGAAATCGGCAGGCGGAGACGATGCGGGCTTCAAAACCTTGGCTTGGGCTGCCTGCCACATCCCCGCCGCTTCGAAATACATTTCGCCCAGCGAATCCTTGGTCAACTCGGTTTCCAGTTGCCCTTTGTCGTTCACGGTGATCAGTTGCTCGGCATAAATCTTGCGTTCCGTTTGCCCGCGCAAGGAGAGATATTTCACATACTCGACGAGCGCTTGGCGATCTTCGACGGCCAGCATCCGAAAGGACGGCATCGATGTGCCGGGAATGCCCTCTTCGAGCACCTTGGCCAAGTCGGCGTCCGTTGGCATATCGCTAGTGCCTTCGGTCGATTTGAATTTGAAAACTCCCGGCCGATAATCGCGCGGATAAGGATTCAAGAACGCGGCCGTGGGCCCCATGCCATCGCCGCTGATGCCGTGGCAATGGACGCAGTGCTCGCGAAACAGCCCGACCTTGCGGCCGTGGATGTCGCTGGCCACCGGACCCGCGGCCCGCGCGATCAGCGCTTCCTTGAACGGCACCTCGGGCGGGAGCAGCGGCTGGTCGGGTGTCCCGAACAGCGCTTCCAGGACGTTCGCCACTTGTTGTTGCGTCGGGGCGTCAACCTTGGCGTTGATCGCCGAGACCATATTCAAATGAAACCGCGGCGCGGGGGGCTTCCCGCAGCCCGCGAGAAGCAGCGTGAGTGCGCCAAGGCAAGCCAAGGGGGTCAATCGGAGCATACGAAAAGTCATCGGGAATACTTCGTCGAAATGAATCGTGTCTGGTGTACTTTTGCAATTCGGGGCAAGAGCGGTTCGCCCTTGCCAACATCTCAGCCATCAACTAATTGGCGCCGAACTCGGCCGGATCAAAGGTGAACGCGACTTCGGTCGTGCCGTTTTCGGGGAGCGTGACTTGGAGCACGCCGTTATTCAGCTTCAGCTCGCCGCTGGCCTTGGTCAGCCGTTGGTTGCGCTCGTGCCAGAAGACGATCTCGAGCTTCTCGCCCGCCGGCATGTTCGGTATCTCGAACTCGCCGTTCTCGTTGGTCAAAGCAAAGTACGGGTTATCGCGCACCAGCAGCAGCCCCTTCATCCAGGGATGAATGTTGCACGACAGTTCGCCGGGCTTGTTCTCGCCCGCCTTAAAAGTTTTTTCAATCGGCGGGGCGGCGGGCGTCAAGAGGACGTTGAAACTCTGGCTGGGCGAAGCGTAGTTGGTGTTGTGGCCGGCGGCGTCGCTGTTTTTGAGCATCAGCTTTTGCTTGGTCCAAACGGCGGCGCAATGCGGAGTGAACATGCATTTGACATTGTCCAGGACGACTTCGGTCCCTTCTTTCTTTGCGTAATCTTCATGCACGCGAACCGGCGTCTTGCCCTTGCTCTTGATGAACACAAAGACATTGGCCAGGCCGTTGCCCGAACCGGTGACAAGGCTGTTATCCTTCAGCGGCTCGACGCAGCAGACGCCGACGTCTTTGTTGCAGACCAGATCCTGAAACGGAGTCGGCTTGGCCGAGAGGGTGATCTTGCCCTTGAGCGTTCCCCACCCGGTCGCCGCGACGGTATTCGTATTCGCGGCCGCGGCATCCTTGGCCGTGAGGATGCTCTTGATCTTTTCGACCTCGGCTGGCTGCGCCGCCGGATCAGGCTGAGCGTTCGAGCAACCCGCGAGCGCGAGCAGGGTGAAGAGCGACAAGAGTTGGAGTGTGCGTGTCATGATTATGCTAAATCGTGTTCTTGAAATAGTTACAGTTTCAGGTTCTCTTTGGCATCGACCTTGATCTCGCCGAGGTCGATGTCCTTGGCCGCCTTGAGTTTGAAGCGGCCTTTGTCATCGGTTTTGCCCCCTTGAAAGGCGACGTTTTTCAGAACGCCGGCCTTTTCGTGCCACAGCACGTATTCGATTTCTTCGTCGTTGGGCACGTCCTTGATTTCGAACGATCCATCCGCGGCGGAAACCGTGGCGTACGGATTCGGACGGACCAGCAAGTGGGCAATCATCCACGGATGAATGTTGCAGGCAATCGGCTTGGGGAACTTTTCTTCTAGTTTGAACTGGAATTCTGTTTTCGCGCCGTCGGCAATCAACATGCTAGTTCCTTGGGTGCTTGACCCAAAAGCCGCATTGTGACCAACGTTGTCACTGTTTTTGAATTCCACTTTTTGCTCTGTCCAAACAACAGCCGCGTGCGGCTTGAAAACACAACGCACGTTGTCGATCACCACGGGCTTAAGATTGTTCCTGAGCGCCGGGTTGATCTTCTTCACGGGGCCAATGGCATACACAAACACATTGGCCAGTTCTTTATCCTTCGAAACGACCACACTCTCATCCACAGGCGAGAGTTCGGGTTTCGCGCAACAAGTCTTCTCGTCTTTGTTGCAGACCAGCTTCGCCGGCACCGGCACATCGCCGACAAAGGTAAACTTCCCCTTGATCGTCGACCATTGCGCATGCGCGCTGTTGCCGACCAGCAGCAGCGCGATGCACGAGGATAAAACGAGTCGGAGGAGCATGAACAAACTTCGATCAGGAATCAAAGCCCAGGGGATTTCCCCCTGGGAGGATTGGAGCAAACGTCAACGTCTTACTTCCCGCCGAACTTGGCCACCGGCACGGTGATCGTGCCGAGGTCCTTGTCCGCGTCGAGGGACAAACTGAATTTTCCGGTCTTGGGAACACTGGTTTCGCCGACCTTGATCTCGCCGAGGTAGCCGGTCTTCTCGTGCCACAGTTGATACTCGAGGTTCGTCCCTTTGGGCAGGTTCTTAATCTCGAACGTGCCGTCGGCTGCGGTGACCGCGAAGTACGGGTTGTCGCGCACGAGCAACTGCGCCTGCATCCACGGGTGGATATTACAGCTCACGCCCTTCGCCAAGTTTTCCGAGACGGTCAGCGACTTCTCGACGCTTTCGTTCGGTGCGATCAGGACATTGAAGCCCTGGGCGTTCGAGGTGTAGTTCGTGTTGTGGCCGACGTTGTCGCTGTTCTTGAGGATCAGCTTCTGCTTGGTCCAGAGAATCGCGGCGTGCGGGACGAAAACGCAATCCTTGTTGTCGAGGGTCAGCGGTTGGAGGTTCTTTTTCAAGGACGGATCGTACTTCACGTCCTTGGTGCGAACGTAGATAAAGACATTGGCCAACTCGAGATCCTTGGACACAACCAGCGATTGATCGACGAGCTTCTTGGCACAGCATGTCGCTGGATCTTTGTTGCAGGTCAAATCGGCCAACGGCGCAGGCGCGGCGTCGACTTTGAACTTGCCCTTGAGGGTTACCCATTGCGCTTGGGCGGGAGCGAGCAGCAGCGAGAACGCTGTAGCGGCGAGTAGGGTGATGCGGCGAATGTTCATGGCGGGATTCTCCAACGGGCGGGTGGGGGCTCGAACGATACTTTGATTGTAGTAGGTTGAGGGGGTGGAACTAGGGTTCTCTCCTGTCGCTGAACTCGTAAGAGTTCAGAGCATTTTAGTTAAGCAGTGCTTGCACTCGGGCATCTGAAGTCTTACGACTTCAGCTACGGGAGACTACTGCGAACCGGGGTTGGCACCAGTTGCCGCGGGGGCTTCCCCTGGCGGAGCGGCCATTGGCGGCGGAACCTGCTTGCTGAATTGGTACTCGTTTTTCAGGATGCGGTCGTAGTTGGTGAAGTAGTCGGTCACGGCTTGCAATTGCAACTCGGCTTCCTTCAGCTTCGCCGCGTCCGAGCGCTTGGCGAAATCCTCGTCGGACTCATCGGGCTTCTTTTCGAGCTTCGCCGCATTGGGATCAAAGGTTCCCGCCGCCGACGGTTTGGTCGCTTCGATCACGCGGAGCATCGCCGTGTACGGCAAGTGCGAATGCGGATTGGCAATCCAGCTCTTCACGTAGTCCGGCCGCAGCCGCTGATGAACGTCGGCCAATTGCGGGCCGAGCGCCTTGGGATCGCCGCCGGGGCTGTAATCGCCGATGGGGTGACACTTCACGCAGCCGGCGCTGCTGGTGATGATCTTCATCGCGACTTCGAGCCGCTCGGGATTTTCCTTGGCCGCTGCGGCCAAGTAGGTCTCGCCTTGCTCCGGATTGACTTCGTACGGATACGGGGCGTTGTCCATCGTGGCGAAGTATTCGGCAAAGGCTTGCGCTTCGGCCGAGCTCATGTTGAATTTCGGCATCCGTAACACGGCGGCCGGACGAATCGGTTTCGGATCAAGGAGGAAGTCATGCAGCCATTTGGTCTGAACCTTGCGCCCTTCGTTGAACAGCGGCGGCGGCAGCCAGCCGTAGACTTCGTTCGCATTGCCCGGCTTGGTCACGGCGTCCTTGATGACGACCGGGAACAGGAGCCGCGTCAAATCGCCCCCCTTCGCCGGCCAGTAACGGACCGTCTTTTCGCCCGGTCCCGTTTTCGCCATCAGCGAATCGGAGAAGGAGAATGTGCGCGGGGTCACGGGAATCGCCTTGCCGTCGACGACGGCCGGTTCGTAGTTGCTGAACTGATAGAAGAACTTCCCCCCCGCGGGGACTTCCGCGGGATCAATGGGCTCGCCGTCTTCGTTCAATACGGCGATCTCGCCCGTTTCTTTATTCCGGTTGAACATGCCCCAGATGGTCGCGCGTTCGCGGCCCGACTTGTCGGTCTTGGTCGAAGCCGTGGCTTGTTCGGGTGTCGCGGTCGGTTCTTGGAAAGGGAAGAATTTGTGATCGGCCGACGGGATTTGCAGTTCTTCGGTGCCGCTCTTAAAGACCAGATCGAGCCGCTCCAAGCCGAGCGTGTGGCAGCCGCCGCAATTGTACTTCTCGAGCAACTTTCGCCCGGCGATGATCTGCTTTTGCGCCGGGTTCGGCGTGAAGACGTACTGCGGCGGCGGCGGGTCGGCGACCAGCCCCAGCACAAACGTCATTACGGCTTCGATCGTCTCGGCTTGCTGCTTTTCGTCCTGCGCGAAGGTGAACTTCGGCATGCGGAGCCGATCCTTGTGCGGCAATTCATCCTTTTTGTAATCATAACTTCTCGGTCGATTGAGTTTGTTCCAGAGGAACCCTTCGCGCTCGTAGGAGAGTAGTTTCCCAAGTAGATACTCCTCGCCCATCTTCACGGCCGTTTCGCTTTCGTCGGCTTGCTGGGCGGCGATTGTCAGGGCCAACGGTTCGTTGGTCACTACCGTGGTATCGCCCGCAGGCGCTTCGCCATGCGCCGTATCATCGTGACTATGGCTCTTGTCGTGAGCCTGGCTCTTGGCATGCCCCTTCGTGGCGTGGCCGCCGCCGTGGCCATGCTGCATCACGTCGTGGACGTACGCGCCAATGTTGAGAAATGCTAGTTTAGCGGTATCCTTGCGGCCCCAGTCGGCCAGCGCGGCGCCGATCGGCTTGCTATCTTCGTAACCCGGAATGTCGTGGCAGCCGAAACAGCCGTACTTGCTAATCGAGCGGCGGCCGACGTATTCGAGCAGTCGCTCGGCGCGATTGGCCGGCGTGACGCCGACGAGCGCGAG
>JBGSSS010000118.1:0-15602 GCA_041736895.1 Pirellulales bacterium | reverse complement strand
ATTCCGCCACCGCCCCCGATTCGCCCGCCGCCGCCACCTCCGCCCCCGCGTCCACCGCCGGGAGCGGCTTGCGTCAGGGCATCGCCCAACGGCAGTAACATCGCGAGTCCAATACTCGCTCCTAACAGTAACAAGGATCGTCGCATGATAAGTGACCCCCCGAAAAAACTTTTAACGCTATTCGATTTCGGATCGCCGCCGAGCGGGACATTGAAGAAGCGGAGAAACTTCAACATCCTCCAGGGTGATGGATTCGGCAACAATCACTTAAGCTAAGACTTTCACGCCAAAATCATATCCCCGAATCAAATTGGGCGCAGATTTCGCAACTTGTCATCCGGCGTGCTGGCATGACCGCGAAGAAATTGCAATTATTCCCGGGAAATAATGCTTATGTGATATCAACATCACAAAGTGACGAATCGTCCTGTTATCACTTTGATTAACTGGACACTTGTTCGAGAGACGTTTTTCAAAGCGATGAACTGCCGAGAATCGGTTGGCTTGGCATTGCTAAGCCGCAAGCGGGTGGGCAGTCATGCGTCCGATGAACTGAGTTCAATCTGGCGCTGTTGTGTGATAACCGCGCAGCCGGCGGATGTACAGCTCTAGGAACTGCTCGGCATCCGCGCGTGTGAATAACTCGGGGGCCAATTGCAAACTAAAGACCATCGTTTGGCCAAAGACGCCCGCGCTCATCACGGCGTTGGTGTTCTTGCGCAGGGGCGGAATGCCGGTCATGAACGTCAGGCGCAGATTGCCGACGAGCATGCCGCGGTTGTCCCAACGATACCGCGTCTTCATCCGCCGCAGGGGAGTTCCCAAGTTGGTAAAGACGGCGCTCGACATGCAAAACGGCAGCTTCACCGTTTGGCCGAGCAGCCCGGGGAGACTGCGGAGCATGGACAAGGAATCGAACAAGACTTCGCCGCGTCGGCGGATGCGAATATCCAGGGATTCCTCAACGATACTCTGCCGAAACGCCGCTTCGTTCTCCGCGATGAACGAATGCCGGCGATTGAGAAACGTCATGCTGACGATATTCGTGACCGACGTTTGCTCGTCGGCTTGCTCCCGCAGGGTGGTCGGCATCGACACGCGATACCACGGATTACGCGTGCGAACTTCGTGCGGGGCGTGGCATTCATTCCATTCGGCCAACGTGCCAAAAAAATCGCAAATCAGCAACTCATTGACCGTCGCCCCCGCGGCTTGCGCCGTGACGCGTAGCGCGCTCGTTTCGGCCGGACTCAGAATCGCTGAAAGGAAGTCTCCGAACTGTTCCTGCGCGGGCAGTGGCTGCTTGAGGCGCGCGCGTAGTGGGCTCGGCAGTTGGCTGAAAAATTTCCAGAACTCGTAAGCTCGCCACTTCAATCGGTCCCAGCCGCGATAGGTGGCCCAGCGTTTGCGGCCGCGATCGGCCAAGCGCGTGTGATCGGTGCTCAGCGGCCGAATCGTGCGCGGATCCGCGCCGGTGATCAAGGCGTAGCTGCAAAAGATTTGCTCGATGAAGCGAAAACACGCCACGCCGTCGCCAACGGTATGGTGCATGAAGACACAAACCCGCGAGGATTCGGCGCCCTCCGCGACCACGACGCGCACACCCGACTCGACGCCCAAATCGAGTTCCGGAAGTTGATACGAGTAGTTCTCGGCCGTGTGCCATTCCACGCGCGGCTGGACCTCGCGTTCGAGCGTCCATTCGTGCCCGCCCCACCAGCAGCGGCGGATCGTCGCTCGGGTCAGCGGATTCTCGGCGGCAGCTTGGGCCACGGCATCTTCCCAGGCCGCGCGGTCGATCTCCCCTTCGAGATCAAAGCGAATGCAGAAGACCATCGAATTGCCGGCTCGATGGTCGAGGTACAAATACTCCTCGAAGGGAGTGAGCCGGAGCGGAAAGTGAGGGTCCGCTTCGCGCATGGAGCTGTTCACTTTCGACAAAGTTTGCCGTCGCGCGGGGAGATGCATCGTCGCCGTGCTCCTTTAGGCAACTTTGGCGGAGCGTGACTTGACGCGTCCCCGGCCGAACCGCTGCTGCACCGCGTAATCAAAGATTCGCAGCAAATAATCGTGATCGATCCGGCTGCCGCGCCACTCGGGTACCGCGCGTTTCGTATTCGTGCAGTCGAAGTGCGGATCGCCCGCGGAATAGCGGTGTTCTGCCCGGGAAATCGTGTCGTAGAAGATTTGCTCGACATCGTTCATGGTCGCGCGATCGACGCAGTGATTGCCGGCGAACGTGACGCCGTGATAGCCAAAGTAATCGGCCAGCGCCGCTTCCAATTCGCGGGCGTTGCAAGGCACATCCGGCGTCAGATGATACGTCTCGCCCGGCAGGTCCTTCTGCCGCAAGATCGCCACGATCGCCCGCGAGACGGCACAGACGGGAATCAGATGATGCGCCTCGTCGCCGTTTTGAAACAGCCGCACCGGATGATGCCAGCGTTCACCCGCTTCGGCACCGCTGCGTTGGCGCGCGAGCTGTGTGAACTGGGCAAAGAGATAAACACCGTGATAGGTCGTCGTCGCGCCAGTGAGCCAGTCGCCGGTCACGGAGCCGGGGCGATAGACATTGAGCTTTTCGAAGCCCGCGGCGCGGATCAGTTTTTCCGCGGTGTACTTGGATTCTTCATAGATGCTGCCAAAGGCTTGCCCGGCTTCGAGCTCGGCTTCCCGGATAACGCCCTGGCGATCGCCGCAGACATACGCGGTCGAGACATATTGAAAATCGCGAATACCTGCGGCTTGCGCGGCTTCGATTAGATGCGCGGTTCCTTCGACATTCGTGCGCCACGGTTCGTTGTCGTCCGTCGCGTGGAACGAAACATTGCCCGCGTTGTGCAAGACCGTGCGGCAATGCTCGCCCAGCCAAGCACGCTGCGTCTTCGTCAACCCAAGGCCCGGCTGATGCAGATCGCCCTGCAGCACTTGCGGCCGCGGCAGCGCGCGGCCCAATTCTTTTTCCCACCCAGCCATGATCCGTTCGAGCCGTTGCTCGGCGGCGTGGTCTTTGTCCGACCGTACCAGCGCGACAACCGACTCGCCCGCACACATAAGATCGCGCAACAAATAGCGGCCGATTAACCCGGTGCCGCCCGTCAGCAATATACCTGCCATGAATCTACTCGACGCTATAAATAGAAAGGGATGGAAAGAACCTATGTCGATTGGGCGGACATCCCTTCCTGGTTGTTTCGACGGTATAGATAGTAATTGGCCGAAATCAAAATAGCGATGTATCAGGGCAGATTTTGCGGATTTTTCCCAGAAATTCGGATGCTGTTGTCTAACAGTGTCTGCGGTGTTTAGGCACAATCGGGGGTTGTTGATGAGATACGGAAGCGAAAATTTGCGGTGCTTTTTGGCCGCAGACGCGATTCTATGTCATTGCTATCGTTGCCACGTTGAATGAAATCAGCGCATTCAAAGTCGTAATAGAGACTTCTGTATGCAAAAGAAGGCGAAGATCGCAGCTAGTCCATCGTCGACTTTGGAAGACACCGACTCGTTGGCAGCACGTCGATGATGAACAACAGAAGCTCAGAGAATAACTACGCCGTGATTTGCTCTTTCAAGCCAAGTTCCTCGCGCATCTCTTCGCGGATTTTAAACTTTTGAATCTTGCCCGTGACGGTTTGCGGAAAGGCCGTCACGAACTTGACGTACTTCGGAATCTTGAAGTGCGCCAAGCGGCCGCGGCAAAAGTTTTTCAGCCCTTCGTCGGTCAACGGTTCGCTGCCGTTCTTGAGCTTAACCCACGCGCACAATTCTTCGCCGTACTTGACATCTGGTACGCCGACAACGGCCGCTTGCTCGATTGCCGGATGCGTGAAGAGAAACTCTTCGATCTCGCGCGGATAAATATTTTCGCCGCCGCGAATGACCATGTCCTTGATCCGGCCGGTGATCTTGAAGTACCCGTTCGGCAAGCGCACCGCGATGTCGCCTGTGTGCAGCCAGCCATCGTTGTCAATCGCCGCGGCGGTCGCATCCGGTTGGCTGTAATAGCCAAGCATGACGCAATGCCCCCGCGCACACAGCTCGCCCGGTTCGTTGTCGGGGAGCGTTGCGCCGGTCGCCGGGTCGATGATCTTGACCTCGATTCCGGGCAACGCTTGGCCCACCGTTTCCACGCGCAACTCGAGCGGATCGTCGAAGCGCGTTTGCGTGATGAGCGGCGAGGCTTCGGTCTGGCCGTAACCAATTGTAATCTCAGTGCAGTGCATCTGATCGACAACGGCCCGCATCGTTTCGATGGGGCACGGGCTGCCGGCCATGATGCCCGTACGCAGCGACGTCAAATCGCGGCTGGCGAGCGAGGGGTCATTGAGCTGCGCGATGAACATCGTCGGCACGCCGTAAAGCGACGTACATCGTTCGGACTCAATCGCCGCGAGCGTCGCGACGGGGTCAAACGATTCCGCGGGAATCACCATCGCCGCACCGTGCACGACGGCGCACATCGTCCCGAGTACGCAACCGAAGCAATGGTAAAGCGGTACCGGAATGCAAATGCGATCGGCTTCGGTGTAACGCAAGCACTGCCCGCTGAGGTAGACGTTCCAGAGCAAATTCCGGTGCGTCAGCGTCGCGGCCTTCGGAAAGCCGGTCGTGCCGCTCGTGTATTGGATGTTGATCGCGTCTGTCGGCTGAAGTTTTTTCGCCGCGTCATTGATCACGCTGACTGGCACCGTTTCGCCGCGCTTGAGAAAGCTCTCCCACCCCAGCGATCCACTCGGACCGGTGCCGCGCATCGCGACGACCGTATGGAGCAGTGGAAATTTTTCGCTGTTCCAGGCCCCCGGTTCGCAGCAACTCAGCGCGGGACAAACCTCGGTGATCATCCCCAGGTAGTCGGACTTCTTGTAGCAATCGATCAAGAACAACGCTCGCGAGTCGCTTTGCCGCAGGACATACTCCAACTCAAATGGCCGATACGCCGGATTGATCGTGACCAGAATCACGCCGATGCGCGCGGCGGCAAATTGCAGCAGAATCCACTCCGGCACATTCGTCGCCCACACGGCAATGTGTTCGCCGGGACGCAAGCCGCCGGCCCACAGCGCGCGGGCAACCTCGGTGACACGGTGATCGAATTCGGCCCACGACCAGCGCACTCCGAGTTGCGGGAAGACGATCGCATCGTGAGTCGGCACGCGCGCAGCCGTGCGCGACAGCACCTCACCAATCGTGAGTCCCTCGATCCAAGGTTGCTCTGATGTCATAGGCTCTGCCTCGCCGCATGGTTGGGTCACGCGGAAGGGGACATTGCTAGCAAAGTTGCTCATTACAAGCATAACAAATTCCCTTCATTTCGGAGGATATACTGATTCCATCGACTTTGCGGGCTAGCAATCCTCATCGAAACCCGCGCAATAGGTCCAAATAATTGGCGTTCCTGCAAAAAATCTTGGGTGGCCGGGGACGAAGCGTAGCGGATGATCCGGAAGGCGCGAAGTCGAGTCTTTCCGAGTCCTCGCAGTAATTATTCAGCGCTGTGTTCGTCCCCGGCCACCCAGCGCTCCAGATAATTTCTGGACCGCGAAATCTTGGCCGCACGTCCAAAAACTGGGGCAATTCCAGTACACTTCTTATTTCCTCAGCGTCTGGAGCTAGCACTTGTTACCTGACAAGATTTCATTCCCTGTCAGATGCTCCAAGGAGGGAAACTCCTTGGCTTTGGTCACGAACTAATGACAAAAACTTCGCCTATTTCCCCTGAATCTCCACCTGCCCGCTATATCGTCGGGATGGACCTCGGCACGACCAATTCGGCCGTGGCGTATGTCGATGCGCTGGCAGTCAACTGGAAGGTCGAAACTCTGCTGATCCCGCAGTTGGTCGCGCCGGCGACTTTCGAAGCGCGCGAAACGCTCCCTTCGTTCCACTATCAAGCAGTACGCGGCGAGTTTCCCGCGGGTGCGCTCAAGTTGCCATTCAACTCGGGTCTCGATGCCGATCGCTGTGTTGGATTTCTTGCGCGCGATCATGGCGCGGCGCAGCCGGGGCGTTTGATCGCCAGTGCTAAATCGTGGCTCTGCCATCCGGGCGTCGATCGCGCGGCGGAACTGTTGCCGTGGCACGGCGCAGAGGATGTTCAGCGCCTCTCGCCGGTCGAAGCCAGCGCGCGGTACTTGGCGCATGTCCGCGCGGCATGGGACGCCAAGCACCCGCAACATCCGTTGGCGGAACAGGATTTCGTCCTAACGCTACCGGCGTCGTTTGATGAAGTCGCGCGCGAGTTGACGATCGCTGCCGCGGCGCGCGCCGGGTTGCCGCGCGTCGTGTTGATCGAAGAACCGCAGGCCGCGTTCTACGCGTGGTTGAATCTGCATCGCGAGAACTGGGAACAACTCGTCACGCCGGGCCAGACGATCTTGGTCTGCGACATCGGCGGTGGGACGAGCGATTTGACATTGATCCGCGCGCGGGCCGGCGACGACGGGCGTGTACGCTTCCATCGCGTCGCGGTCGGCGAGCATTTGATCCTCGGCGGCGATAACCTCGACCTGGCACTCGCGCATCATGTCGAACACCGCTTCACGCCCGACGGGCAGTTGCCGCCACGGCAATGGGACCAGTTGGTACGCCATTGTCGGCGCATCAAAGAGACGCTGCTCGGCAACGCGCCGCCGGAGCGCATGACGATTACACTCGCGGGCACCGGGACGCATCTGATCGGCGGCGGGTTGCAAGCAGAAGTCACGCGCGACGAGGTCCGGCAGCTCCTGCTCGAAGGATTTCTCCCACCGTGCGCGATCGGCGACGCGCCGCAAACCCGGCGCTCGGGCTTTCAAGAGTTTGGCCTGCCCTACGCGACCGATGCGGCAATGACGCGGTATTTGGCGGCGTTTTTGAGCAATCACCGCGCGCAGCTCGCGCGTGATTCGGGCGAGACGTCGCACGATCCCGCACGGCCGGACATCGTGCTGTTCAATGGCGGCTTCTTTCATTCGCCGGCGCTGCGAGATCGTTTGCTCGACGTGCTGCGTTCGTGGTTCGATGGCCGAACGGAGAATCCGCACGGAAAATCAGATACCGCGTGGCAGCCAGTCGTCTTGGAACATGACCGCTTGGACTTGGCCGTCGCGCGCGGCGCGGCGTACTACGGGATGGTCCTCCGCGGCGAAGGCGTGCGCATAGCGGCAGACTTGGCGCGGACGTACTATCTTGGAGTCGGCGCAGATGAAGGAGCAAAGCCCAGGGGTTCATCCCCTGGGAGCATTGAACCGGCGTCCAACGCGGATCATCCGGGGACTAACGTCCCCGGCTCAGGCCTCGCGCTTTGCGTCGCTCCGGCCAGCGCCGAGCCGGGTCAAGAGATCGTCGTCCCGCGCTCACTCGGGTTGCTCGTCTCGCAGCCGGTCGAGTTTCCGCTTTATGTTTCCAGCACAAGATTGACCGATGCGCCGGGCGAGGTGTTGCCCGTCGAACGCGAACATCTCAAAGCCCTCGCGCCGATCCGCACGGTGCTACAAGCGCGCGGCAAGTCGAGCGACGAAGCGGTTCCGGTGCAAGTCCACAGCCGGCTGAGCGAAATCGGCACACTGGAACTGTGGTGCGCGGAGCAGAACGGGCCGCGGCGCTGGAAGATGCAGTTCGACATCCGCGCGGCGGTTGAAACCGATCGCGCGGCGCATACCGGCGCGGGCGAGCAAGCGGGGGTCCTCGATGAAGAAGTGATTGCGGCAACGGTCAACGAAATCGCGCGGACGTTTGGCACTTGGGAGGGCGAGGCTCCCGCCGAGCCGGATTCCGTGTCGCCCGACACACTCATGCAACGACTCGCCGCGGCTGCCGGCATCCCGCGGCATGAATGGCCGCCGTCGTTGTTGCGGCGCATGTGGGAAGCGCTCCTCGAACACGAAGCGGGCCGCAAACGCTCGCCGAAATATGAAGCACGCTGGCTGAACCTGCTCGGCTACGCGCTACGGCCTGGGTATGGTGTCGCGCTCGATGATTGGCGCGTCGCCGAGACCTGGAAACTCCTCTCGGGCAAACTGGCTCACGGCGCGGCGCGGGTGCAAAACGAATGGTGGATTCTCTGCCGCCGGATCGCCGGCGGATTGACTTCGGGCCAGCAGCGCGCGCTGGCCGAACCGTTGCTCGCGCCGCTCCGCGCGATGCACAAACGCCTAACCACAGGCAAAGGGGCGGGCGACCTCAGCTTCGCGAGCCAAGAATCGATCGAGGTCTGGCGGTTGCTCGGCGCGCTGGAACTCCTGCCGCCGGCGACAAAGCTCGAACTCGGGCGAATGATCCTAGAACTACTGCCAAAGAAAAAACTTGTCGCCCTGCGCGCGGCGTTGCTCTGGACGCTCGGCCGCGTCGCGGCGCGCGTGCCGGTGAATGGTCCGTTGAATGTGATTCTTGGCGGCGAGACAGCCGAGACATGGCTCACAACATTGATCGACTTGCCGCTCGACGAATCGCTCCTTCCGTGGACAGTGATGCAGCTCGCGCGCAAGACGGGCGATCGCTATCGCGATATTCGGCCGAGCGCGCGATCGCGGGTCGTGACGTGGCTCAGTGATCGCCAAAAAAGCACGCCGGCCGATTCGCCGAACGCCGTGCCGGAGCATTTCATCACGCTCGTGCGCGATGGCGGCGAGTTGGATAGCGAAGAACAAGCCCGCGTCTTTGGCGAAGCACTGCCGGCCGGTTTGCGGATCATCTAGCGTAGTCGCTGATAAACAGATCGCTGTTCAGCGCCAACTCAAGCCTGCTGATGATAAGCCCATCGGCAGGAGAATGCTCCCAGAATGTGCGGGCTCGTTAACTGACATTTGCTCGGGGAATTGAAATTCACTTGGTGCGCCGCTCCGCAACTCGCTATGCTGAAAACAGGATTTTGAGGGCGAGATATACCGTAGAAAAGCTGCTTACTCGCTTTATTTCGCCCACTCTGGCACGCGCTTCGCACATTGTTATTCCAAACTTTATCGTTCACGGACCACGTCCATAATTTCAGAGGAACTATCATGTTTCGTTCATTCAATTCTCGTCTGGCACTGCTCGCGCTCGGTCTCGGTTTGATTCTTTCGCCCGCAGCTGAAGCTCAGTTCAAAGGGGGCAAAGGTGGCGGCGGCGGAGGTGGTATCTCCTTGCCAGGCGGCGGTGGCGGGGGAGGCGGACGACCTAGCGGCGGCATTACTGTTCCTGGCGGCGGCGGACGACCAGGCGGCGGAATCAATATTCCTGGCGCTGGCGGCGGAGGAGTCAAACTCCCCAGCGGCATTGGCAATCCGGGCAGCGGCAACCCCGTGAATACTGCCCCGATCAACAGAGCTCCCTCGGGCATCAATCCCGGCAAGGGCGCGCCAAACATCGGCCAACCAAACATTGGCCGGCCGAACGTCGGGCAGCCGAATGTCGGCAACCCGCTTAATCAAAACCTGAACAACACGATCAACAATGCCATCAAGGGACAAAACCCGCTCAACAACCCAGGCAGAAATCCTCTCAATAACAATTTGGGCAACAACAATCGCGGCAATGATTTGATTCGCGGTAACGACAACAACCGTGATCGTCGCGGTCCCAATAGCTCGACGGTCTTCGGCCTCGACACGGGCAACCGCGCGACGAACGCTTTGATCAATCAGAGCCTCGGCGTCAATGTTTACAACCGCAACAACTTTAATAACCCCGCGTTCCGCGCTTCGGTCAATCAGAACAACTACCGCGGCTGGAACAACTACTCGAACTACGGCCGTTACAACTGGTATCACGGACCGGTCTATAACCCCTACGGCTGGTACGGCGGGTTCTTCGGAATCGGTTATGGCATCGGCAGCAATTACGGCTACGGCGGACCGGGGTATGGCTACGGTTTTGGTTACGGCAATGGGTACGGTTGGGGCACAAGCAACTTGCTCTATCGCAGCGGTTATGGCTCGTACTACAACCCGTACTATGCCGATACTTATGGCGGCTACAGTTACGCACAGCCGATCTTGGTGACGACAACGGCGCAGCCATCGCAAGTCGCACTGTCGGACTTGGATCAAGCACGGCAAGCCTTCAAGAACGGCCAGTTTCAAAACGCCCTGGATGCGATCGACCGCGCCATCCAAGCGCAGCCAAACGATCCGGTGCTGCATGAGTTCCGTGCGCTCGCGCTGTTTGCGCTCGGCAACTACGATCAAGCGGCGGGCACGATTCACGCCGTCTTGGCGGTCGGTCCTGGCTGGGATTGGGCGACAATGATTGGGCTTTACCCCAACGTCGATGTCTACACCAAGCAACTGCGAGCATTGGAAACCTACACCAACAACAATCCGCAGAGTGCCGCGTCGCGGTTCTATCTAGCCTATCTGTACCAGACTTCGGGCCAGACCGATGTTGCGGTCAAGACTCTCAAGGAAGTCGTCGCCATCAACCCCAAGGACACGGGTGCCGCGGCGATGCTGCAGATGCTCGAAAGCAAAGCCCCCGATGCCACGGCCAGCGCATCGCCGACGCCTGATCCGGTGCCGACGAACGAGCCGAACTTGGATACCAAGGCGATCGTGGGAACGTGGCAAGCGACGCGCGACGATGGCCGCTTTGAAGTCACATTGAACGCCGATCAGACGTTTACTTGGAAATTTACCAAGGATCAACGGACTGAAGAAATTACCGGCACCTATTCCAGTCAAGGTCCGGTCCTCGTCCTGACGACGAAGGATCAAGGAGCGATGGCCGGTAAGGTTACACTACCCCAGGGCCAAGGCGAAGCCCGAGAATTTCAATTCCAAATGGTCGGCAGCAACCCCAATGACCCCGGTTTGAAATTCACGCGCTAACGTGATTTTCAAGCAGTCCTTGCAGAAGGCCCCGGCGAGACGTCGTCCGGGGCTTTTTTTATTTGCAAGCGCTTGTTTAGCGGCGACTCGCAGAGGAGCGTTCCAACGATCAACAGCTACACGCCGCGCGAGGCTGCGACTTCCTTGCAGAGTTTTCCAAATCGCCCGATGATTCGCCGGCCGAGGATTTGCGCCATGGACATGAATTTGTTCGACTCCTCGCGGATGCGCTGTTCGTGCGCCGCGTCAGGGCAGCAGCGCTGGCCCGGTTTGGCCCGCGCGATCCAATCGGCCAATTGCTCGCCGTTGATCTCGGGATGAAACTGAAAGCCCCAGGCCAGTGTGCCAAACCGGAACGCCTGATGCCGGCACAACGGACTCGAAGCCAGCAGCACTCCGCCCGCGGGCAGGTCAAAGGTGTCGCCGTGCCATTGGCAAACCAACGCCGGAGATGGCGTGTCCGAAAGCAGCGGGTCCATCTCGCCAGCGCTCGTCAGGTCGACCGAATGCCAACCGACTTCGGGGACGTGATTCGGACTGACTTTGGCGCCAAGCGCTTTCGCGAGGAGTTGCCCGCCGAGACAGAGCCCCAAGATCGGCAGCTTATGCTGCAGCGCCAAGCGCAGCCATTGGATCTCTTGCTGCATGAACGGCAGTTCGCAGCATTGATAAACACTGAACGGCCCGCCCATCACGACGAGTCCCGCCCAATGATGCGGATCAAAATCAGGCGGCATGCTTTCCGCAACGTCCCAGATCGTCGTCGTGAGTCCGGCCGAATGAAGAATGTCGGCCGTGCTTCCCAGCGTTTGGCCGGGCACATGTCGCCAGATCAAGACGGGGAGTTGGGACATGGGGGAAGAAGTTAGAAGCTAGAAGTTAGGAGGAAGAAGAAAAGACAAATACTTCGATCCTCAAGACCATTGGCTGCGGGAATCCGTCCGGCGGGACTGTCCAGAATACCGCTCGATGGGCAAAGAGCGATAGGGGGGCAGAGTAGCCAACTTGCTCCGCAAGTTGGTTTTTAAGAAGTTCGAAGTGTTACCGGAAAATGGGCTGTCAGAATAACCGTCTGATTCCTACTTGCAGAGCAAGTAGGCTACTCTAGCTCCTCTTCGTGAATCGGCATATCCAACTGCCGCATCTTGCGGTAGAGGTTCGAACGATGCAGTCCGAGCATCTCGGCCGCTTCGCTCATGTTGCCGCGGCGGCTTTCGATCGCCGAGCGGATCAGTTCCTTTTGAAAATTGTACGTCGCTTTGGTCAGCGTCTGATCGCCAACGAGCGTTGGTGCGGGCAGCGGCACGGCCGGCAAGATAAACGCCAGATCCTCGGCCTCAACCCGATCGCCGGGTGTGAGGTACGCCAAGCGTTCCATCAAGTTCCGCAGCTCGCGCACGTTGCCCGGCCACGGATGGGCTTCGAGCCGCCGCCTCGCGAGGGGCGAGAACTTGATCACTTTACGCCGCGCGCGGCGGCAGAAGTCGGTCAAGAAATGCTCGGCCAAGAGCAGCACGTCTTCGCCCCGCTCCCGCAGCGGCGGCAACTCGAGCGAGACGACATTCAGCCGGAAGTACAGATCCTCACGGAACCGCTTCTGCCGCACCATCTCGGCCAGGTTCTGGTTCGTCGCGGCGATGATCCGCACATCGACCGGGATCGGTTTCGAGCCGCCGACACGGACGACGACTTTTTCTTCAAGCACGCGCAGGAGCTTCGCTTGTCCGCCGCGGGAAAGGTCGCCAATCTCGTCGAGGAACAATGTCCCGCCCGTCGCGAGTTCGAACTTGCCCTGCCGCGCTTCATGCGCGTCGGTGAAAGCGCCCTTCTCGTGGCCGAACAGTTCGCTCTCGAGCAAGGTCTCGCTCAGCGCCGCGCAATTCACCGCGACAAAAGGCTGATTTCGCCGGGGGCTTAGGTAGTGAATCGATTGGCTCACGACCTCTTTGCCGGTCCCGTTTTCGCCGAGCAACAGCACCGCCAGCTCCGTCGGCGCGACGCGCCGCAGCGTCGATTGCAACGCGCGAATCGAAGGACACGCCCCGACCAGGTTCACCTCTTCGGCGGCCCGCTCCACCAGTCGTTGGTTCACGGCCAGCGTCGCTTCCAACTGTTGCGTGTTCGCCAGCGCCGGCGCGGCTTGCGCCGCGAGTTCGAGCAAGGCCTGCTCATCGTCGTCGGTAAACTCGCCATCGAGTTTGTTGATCATCTCGAACACGCCGAGCAATTCGCCGTTGCCGGCGCGGAGCGGGACGCAGAGCAGCGAGCGCGTGTGGTAATTCAATTGTTTGTCGACGTCGCGATGGATCTGTTTCGGGTCATCGTGCATGTTGACGCGCTGGGGCCGGCCGCTTTGCAAGGTCTTGCCGACGATGCCGACATGATCGGGGATGCGCAGTTCGTTGCCTGGGACGCCGAGCGCGGGCCGCGCGACGAGTTGCTGATTCGGCTTGTCCCACAGAAAGATGCTCGCGCGGTCGGCGTGCAACAGCCGCGTGCTGGCTTCGGCCATGTGCAGCAGCAGCGGCTGGACCTCTTGCGCTTGGGACCATTCTTGCGCCAATTGCAGCATCGTCCGCAAGCGTTCCTCGCGCTGCCGCCAGCGCCGGCGTTCTTGAATCTGCTGCCGCGCGAGACCCAACGCCGCGGCCAACGCATCCATCGCCGCGGGCAATTGGCTCACCTTGGATCCAAACGCGCGGAGATCCCAGCCATGCACGGCCAAGACCTCGGGCTGATCGCCGCGCGGAGTCAGGAGCGCCGCGCCCCACGGCCCTTGGATCACCGACTCTTCGCGGTCGAGCGCTTCGGCCAGAATCTCGGTCGGGCAGGAACGCGCCGCGCCAAGTTCGCAAAACTGTTCCCACCGGCCATCGCGATTCCGCGCCAAGCCGGCAAAATCGAGCGTCAAAACAGGCAGCAGTAGGGCCAGGGCCTCGCGCAGCGCTGAAGTCGGATCATCGCGCTGAGCCCCCTGCCAGAGCATTTCGGTAATGATCGGCTGAACCAGCGGCGGCGGCGATTTCAGCCGCGCGAGCTGGGTCAATGCTGTCGTCGAATTGAGTTGGGCAACTTCCATCGTGCTAGTTAATGTCGTCAGAGTGATACGCGCCGTGTCCTCATTATAATCCTAGCGAGACACGGACCAACGAGCGGACACGAAAATCCGCCAATTCTTTGAGGGAGCGTGTAAAAAGGCGATCTGTTACGAAATCGCTCAGGATATCTCGTTTTAGAAGAGAAGTTGTTTTAGGAACTATGGGATCAACGGGAAAACACCAAAGCCAAGGAGTTTATCTCCTTGGAGAATCTTACTGCTTTGAAGAGATGAGCCGCTAGTTGATCGTGCCGATGCCATTCCACTGGTAGTTCGTCGTGAAAGGGACGACGCTGTAAAGCCCGCGCGTGAAGATCAGATTGATGTAATCGTCCGTCAACAGCAGCGGCCCCTTGGGAACCAAAATCACATCCGAGTCGTTCACCCACAGCTCGCCTGGCGGGCATGGCTGGTTGGCCAAGAGGAGCGCCCCTTGCAAGTTGACGGTCGTCGCCATCAGCCGCCAATCGTCGCCGCGGCGGAAGATCACGACCTGGCGCAGATTCGCGCCGACATTCCAACTGCCGGCCATGGCCAGCGATTGCATGACGGTAGTGGGGCCTTCGAGTACGTAGCGGCCCGGATTTCTTACCTCGCCCAACACAAAAACATAACGCGGAGCGCGAGTTTGCAAGATCGGCGTCACTTCCATGCCGGGAATCGTCTCTTTGTACTTGAGGTTGATCTCGTGCCTGAGTTCCTCGAGCGTCAACCCTTGCGCCATCATGTAGCCAATGGCCGGCAGAGCGATCGTTCCTTCGGGATTGACCCGGAGCAGCACGGACTGGCCGCCGACGACCCCGTTGCGGTTATCGACCACATTGCGCAGGTCTTCGAGCTTCGCATTCACGCGCACCGGCGTGAGGGTGATCGCGGGAACCTTGTAGTATTTTGTGTACAGTTCTTCGATCTTGTCACGGAGTTTGGGGATTGTTAGCTTCGACGCCTTGACCTGTCCCAGCAGGCGCAGCGTCACGGTCCCGTCGGGTTGCACGAGCAAGTTGCGGTTCAAGTTGTTGTCGGTGAACGATTCGACCTGCAACTCGTCGCCCGCACTGATGAGATACGGCTTGTCCGTTTCTTCGCGCGTCAAGCGATACAGAAACGCGATCTGGTCATCGACCCGCAAACGATACTCCGGCACATGCGCGAGGCGCTGATGACCTACGTACTCGCCCTGGCCGTACGCTTGAAACGGCGAAGGTTTCATATCGCGCCAAGTCATGCCGCTAGTATTGTGCCACTTCACCGAATGCGCACAGTCACCGCTCGCACAGCCGCAATTTCCTCCGAAGCAATCCACAGCGCACACTGGTGCCGGATTCGCCGGCGTGCCGATGTTAGGCGGAGCGGTCAGCAGTGGCCGCTGATCGACCCCGACGGGTCCGTATTGGACCAACTTGACCGCGGGATCGATGTGCCGCGTGCTCAGGCGTTTCGCCGTGGTCGCCGCGGTTTGCGGCGCCGGTTTTGCTCCCGCGGCTTCCGGCGTTTTCGTCGCACTGCCGCTGCGCGCCAGACAGGCCCACAGGATCGCATAGAAAAATCCGACGCGGAGCAACAGTTGCAAGCGCGGCGAAGTGACGATTTTCTTGGACATGCGCGAGAACTCGGAGGGGGCGATAACTTAACGGTAAGTAGTAGTGCCGTAAGGCTGCGGCGCGGCGGTCCGCGCGGCGGGTGCCGCGTTGGCCTGCCCCCACGGTTGCCACGGCGAA